>JAEHDT010000226.1 GCA_016880225.1 Gemmatimonadota bacterium
CCCGTGAGGCTGCGGCGGCCGGCGTCCACTGGACCTTCGCGCCCATGGTGGACATCGCCCGCGATCCACGCTGGGGCCGGATCACCGAGGGGGCGGGCGAGGATCCCTACCTGGGATCGGCCATGGCCGCGGCACAGGTGCGCGGCTTCCAGGGCACCGACTTGCGCGCCCCGGACGCGCTGCTCGCCACCGTCAAGCACTTCGCGGCCTACGGCGGCGCCGAGGGGGGCCGGGACTACAACACCGTCGATCTCTCGGAGCGCACCCTGCGCGAGGTATACCTGCCGCCCTACCGGGCCGCGGTGGACGCCGGCGTGGGGAGCGTCATGACCTCGTTCAACGAGATCGGGGGCATTCCGAGCACCGCCAACCCCTGGCTCATGACCACGGTGCTGCGCCGCGAGTGGGGCTTCCGGGGCTTCGTGGTAAGCGATTGGACCGCGATCGCGGAGCTGCTGAACCACGGCGTCGCAGGGTCGCGCGCGGAAGCGGGAAAGCTGGCCCTCGAGGCGGGCGTGGACATGGACATGGTGAGCCGGATCTACGTGGACGACCTGCCGGCGGAGGTCCGCGCCGGGCGCATCCCCATGGCCGTGGTGAACGAAGCGGTGCGCCGGGTGCTCCGCGCCAAGGCCGCCCTCGGCCTGTTCGACGACCCGTATCACGGCGCCACGCCCGAACGCGAGCGAGCGGTATTGCTCGCGCCCGAGCACCGCCAGCTGGCGCGGCGCGTGGCCGAAGAGTCGATCGTGCTGCTCAAGAACGACGGGCCGCAGCTGCCGCTCGGCTCCGGCGTGAAGAGCATCGCCGTGATCGGCCCCCTCGCCGACGACAAAGTCGCGGCGCTGGGCTCCTGGGCGGGCCGCGGCGACCCCCGCGACGCCATAACCCCGCTCGAGGGAATCAAGCAGCACGCGGGCAGCGTGAGCATCCTGTACGCGAAGGGCTGTGACATCACTGACACCGCCACGGCTGGGTTCGCGGACGCCGTCGCGGCGGTGAAACAGGCCGACGTCGCCGTGCTCGTGCTCGGCGAAGCGGCTGACATGAGCGGCGAGGCCGCCAGTCGGGCCAATTTGGACCTGCCGGGCGTCCAGCCGCGGCTGCTCGAAGCGATTCACGCGACTGGAACGCCCGTCGTGCTCGTGGTGATGAGCGGTAGGCCGCTCACCATCCCCTGGGCCGCGGATCACGTGCCCGCGATCGTCGAATCGTGGTTCCCTGGCGTCGAGACCGGACCGGCGCTCGCGGCCGTCCTGTTCGGTGACGTGAGTCCGAGCGGCAAGCTGCCCATAACCTTTCCGCGCGCCGTGGGGCAGATCCCCCTGTACTACAACCACAAGAACACCGGCCGCCCCACCGCGGAGAACAAGTACACGTCCAAGTACATCGACCTCCCCGTGACCCCGCTGTTCCCGTTCGGTCACGGGCTGAGCTATACGACATTCAGCTACTCGGACCTCCGGCTCAGCCCGCCCCGTATCTCGCCCGCCGGGACACTGCGGGCGTCGGTCACCGTGACCAACACCGGCACGCGCGAGGGCGCCGAAGTGGTCCAACTCTACGTGCACGACGAGGTGGCGAGCGTGACCCGGCCCGTCCGCGCCTTAGCCGGATTCCGTCGCGTCTCCCTCAGGCCGGGCGAGGCCCGCACCGTGGAGTTTCCGCTCACGGCCAAAGAGCTGGGGCTCTACAACCGGGACATGAAGTTCGTCGTGGAATCCGGCAAGTTCCGGGTGTTCGTCGGCGGGAGCTCGGTGGGTGGATTGGAGGCGGAGTTCGAGGTCACCTCGCGCCCGCGTTGACGCCCGGCTGTCGCCCTGCTACTGTCCGGTGCTCCCCGACCGCCATCACTGAGGATTCTCGTCGCCGTGCCGCGAACACGACTCTGGCTTCTTACTGCCGCGCTCGCCGTTTCCGGGTGCGCCGGTCCATTCCCACAATCCACGCTCCAACCCCGGTCCGACTTCGCCCGCGCCACCGACGCCCTGTTCACCGACATCTTCTGGTGGGCGGCGCTGGTGTTCGTGATCGTGGAAACGCTGCTCGTCGTGGCGCTGGTCCGCTTCCGCCATCGCGAAGGCCGGCCCGTTCCGAAGCCCATGCACGGCCACACCCTCATGGAAATCGCCTGGACCCTCGCCCCGGCGGTCATCCTGGTGTTCGTGGCGGTCCCCACCGTCCGCACCATCTTCGCGACGGCCGGTGACGCGCCCGCCGACGCGCTCAAGGTGGACGTGATCGGCCACCAGTGGTGGTGGGAGTACCGTTACCCCGAACTGGGGGTCGTCACGGCCAACGAGGCGCACGTGCCCGTGGGGAAACCGGTGCAGGTCACGATCACCTCGGCCGACGTGATCCACGCCTTCTGGGCGCCGCGGCTCGGCGGCAAACGTGACGCGATCCCCGGCCGCGAGAACCGCATCGCGTTCCGCGCCGACTCGGTGGGCGATTACTCCGGCCAGTGTGGCGAGTTCTGCGGCGCGTCGCACGCCAACATGCGGCTCCTGGTGCGGGTCGATGCCGATTCCGCCTTCGAGCGGTGGGTCGCCGCCCAGCGCGCCGGGCCGGCAGCGCCCGCGGCCGGCAGCCTGGCGGAGCAGGGCAA
Organism: Gemmatimonadota bacterium; assembly: GCA_016880225.1. GTDB lineage: Bacteria > Gemmatimonadota > Gemmatimonadetes > Gemmatimonadales > GWC2-71-9 > AG41. Next base: position 2,609 of record JAEHDT010000226.1, read on the forward strand.
GGCGGTGTACTCGCGGTCGGCCTGCCTCGGCTGCCACACGATCCAGGGCGTGTCCCCCGGTGTGATCGGACCGAACCTCACGCACGTCGGCAGCCGCTCGACCATCGCAGGGGGCATTTTCCCCAACGACTCCGCGCACTTGGCGCAGTGGATCGCCGATGCGCCCGCCCTGAAGCCCGGCTCGATCATGACGCGCATGAAGCCGCCGCTCACCGATGCCGACATCGCGGCCCTGGTCGCCTACCTCCAGAGCCTGCAATGAGCGAGCCGCGCGGCCTGAAGAGCTGGCTCACGACCACCGATCACAAGCGGATCGGGCTCCTCTACTTCTGGACGGCGTTCGGGTTCTTCCTGGTGGGCGGGCTCGAGGCGCTGGTGATCCGGCTGCAGCTCGCCCAGCCGAACGGACACGTCGTGTCCGCCGAGACGTACAACCAGCTGTTCACGATGCACGGCACCACGATGGTGTTCCTGGCGCTGATGCCGCTCGCGGCGAGCTTCTTCAACTACATCGTGCCGCTGCAGATCGGCGCGCGCGACGTGGCGTTCCCGCGCCTCAACGCGTTCAGCTACTGGGTGTTCCTGCTGGGCGGCCTGCTCCTGAACGCGAGCTGGTTCACGGGACCGCTGTTCCATGCCGGCACGCTCAACGTCGCCCCCAACGGCGGCTGGTTCGGCTACGCGAATCTGACCGAGCGGCAGTTCTCACCCGGCCCGAACATCGATTTCTGGCTGCTCGGCCTCCAGGTGCTCGGCATCTCGTCGCTCGCGGCCGGCTTCAACTTCATCGTGACGATCCTGAACCTGCGGGCGCCGGGGATGAAGATGATGCGGCTGCCGACGTTCACATGGATGACGCTCGTCACGCAGTTCATCATCATCACGGCCTTTCCCGTGATCACGGTCGCGCTCGTGTTCCTCATGTTCGACCGCTTCTTCGGCACGCACTTCTACCTGCAGCAGGCGGGCGGGACGCCGCTCCTGTGGCAGCACCTGTTCTGGCTGTTCGGCCACCCCGAGGTGTACATCCTCATCCTGCCGGCGATGGGGATCGTGTCCGACGTGCTGCCCACGTTCTCCCGCAAGCCGCTGTTCGGCTACCCGGTGGTGGTCTATTCGGGGATCCTGATCGGATTCATGGGGTGGGGGGTGTGGAGCCACCACATGTTCGCCGTCGGCCTCGGGCCGATCGCCGACTCCGTGTTCGCCGCCACCACGATGCTCATCGCGGTGCCCACCGGCGTGAAGATCTTCAACTGGATCGCCACCCTGTGGGGTGGCGACATCCGCGGCACTACCGCGCTGCACTTCGCGGTCGGCTTCATCGCGATGTTCATCATCGGCGGTCTGTCGGGCGTGTCGCACGCCTCGCCGCCGGCCGACCTGCAGCAGACCGACACGTACTATGTGGTGGCGCACATCCACTACGTCCTGTTCGGCGGCACCATCATGGGCCTGTTCGCCGGGATGTACTACTGGTGGCCCAAGATGACGGGACGGCTCCTCTCCGAGCCGCTCGGCAAGTGGCACTTCTGGCTGCAGCTCGTGGGGATGAATCTCGCGTTCTTCCCGATGCATTTCATTGGATTGCTGGGCATGCCGCGCCGCATCTACACCTACTCGCCCGATCTGGGTGTGACCGACTTGAACCTCATCTCCACCATCGGGGCGTTCCTCGTCGGCGTGGCGATCCTCGTGTTCCTCTACAACGTCCTCCGCACCCGCCGCCGCGGGGAGCGGGCGTCGAACGACCCCTGGGGCGGCGCCACGCTCGAATGGAGCATTCCGTCGCCGCCGCCGGTCTACAACTTCTCGGTGATCCCCACCGTGACGAACCGGCTGCCGCGCTGGAGCACCGACCGGCACGGCCCGATACAGGATCCCCCCGCGACGCCGCCCGCGCCGATCCACGTCCCCGGCGGGTCGTGGTGGCCCATGGTCGCGGCGCTCGGCCTGCCGCTGATGGCGCTGGCACCGCTCACGCACACCCTGTGGATCGTATTCGTGGGGGCCGCAGTGCTGCTGTTCGGCATCTACCGCTGGGCGTTCGAGCCCTTCGAGGTCTGAGCGATGACGCACGCCGCCGCGACGCATCACACCAGCATGGGGCTCGACAGCCGCAAGATGGCGTTCTGGGCGTTCATCGGCTCCGAATGCCTGCTGTTCGGCTCGCTCATCTCCACCTACCTGGTCTACAAGGGGAGGAGCGTGGTCGGACCGTATCCGCACGACATCCTCAACATCCCCTTCACGTCGGTCAGCACGTTCGACCTGCTGATGTCGAGTCTCATGATGGTGCTGGCGCTCGCGGCGGTGCAGCGCGGCGACATGAAGTGGGGCAAGATCTGGCTGTTCGCGACGGCGTTGCTCGGACTCGTGTTCCTGGGAGGCCAGGTGATCGAGTTCACCGAGTTCGTCCACAAGGGCCTCACGATCTCGACGAACCTGTTCGGCTGCACCTTCTTCGTGCTCACCGGGACGCACGGCGCCCACGTCGCCGTGGGCGTGCTGTGGCTGCTCACGCTCGGGACCCGGGCGCTGCAGGGGAAGCTCGGGCCCGCGAACGCCATGACGGTCGAGATCACGGGTCTCTACTGGCACTTCGTGGATGTGGTGTGGATCGTCATCTTCACCGTGGTCTACTTGATCCAATGAGCGCGCACGAGCCAGGGAGGGAGGTGGCGATGCCCGAGGCCGGTCACACCGGAGAGCACGTACATCCGACGGCGGAGGTCTATCTCCGGGTCGCGGCGGTGCTCGTGATCCTCACCGTGCTCGAAGTAGGGGTGTTCTACGTGCCGGTGTTCCACCCGGTGCTCGTGCCGGCGCTGCTGGTGCTCTCGGCCGCGAAATTCACGCTGGTGGTCATGTTCTACATGCACCTGAAGGCCGACAGCCGGTTCTTTTCGTTCCTGTTCGGCGCGCCGCTGCTGCTCGCGGTGGCGGTGATGATCGCCCTGCTGTTCCTGTTCTTCGGAGCCCTGACGCTCCGCGGCACCGCGGGAGCCGGATGATCGAGCAGTGGCGGCAGTGGGACGTCCATCCCAGCGTCGTGATCGGGCTCGTCCTCCTGGGCGGGCTCTATGTGTATCTGGGGGGGCTCGCGGCTCCGCGCCGCCGGGTGGCGTCGTTCGCGGCGGCACTGGTGGCGCTCGGCCTGACCCTGAACGGCCCGCTACACAACCTCTCGGACGGCTACCTGTTCAGCGCCCACATGCTGCAGCATCTCGCGCTCACCCTGGTGTTCCCGCCGCTGCTCCTGTACGGGACGCCCGCGTGGGTGGTCCGGCCGCTCGTCCGGCCGGTGTGGGTGCGGCGGCTGGCGCGCGCCGTCACCCGGCCGCTCGCGGCGGGCACCATCTTCTCCATCCCCATCACCCTGTGGCACTTCCCCCAGTTTTACGAAGCGGCGCTCGAGCACCACGGGCTGCACATCGTGCAGCACCTCGTGTTCCTCGCAACGGCCGTGATCATGTGGTGGCCCGTTCTCTCACCCGTGAGCGAGCTGCAGCGCGCCGCGTATCCCACCCAGCTGCTGTATCTCTTCGTGCTGGGGCTGCCGATGTCGCTCGCGGGCGCGTTGATCACGCTCGCCGACGGCGTGCTGTATCCGTTCTACGCGGCGGCGCCCCTCCCGCGGGTGTTCGGCCTGACGCCGCTCGCGGACCAGCAGCTCGGCGGCTTGCTGATGTGGGTGGTGGGGACGATCTACCTCTGGGTGGCCGCGAGCGTGGTGTGGTTCCGCTGGTCCGCTCGGGAGGAGGCCGGCGAAGCGGATGGGGCGGTGCCGCTCGAGGCCTATGGCGCGCTTACTCCCCCTCGTCCGTCTCTCCGAGCGGATGCAGCTTGAGCGTCTGCGCGATCTTGGGGTGCGCCCGCCACAGGTAGTATCCCATCCCATAGGCGGCGATGGCGTTGCCGATCGCCACGTTCCACCAGGCGAGCGAGCCGAGCAGCGGCTGCGCCAGGATCGCCACGGTGACGTAGAAGCCGAACTCGAAGATCGCGAAGAACACCACGACCAAATACAGCGTCGGTGGGGCGACTTCGACCTCCGCCGCGAGCACCGCGGCGACCGTCCCCACGATGATGAACGCGCTGACGTGGATCATGGTATAGCCGATGATGCGCGAGTACTCGATCACCACCATGGCGGGATCGTGCACGCCCCAGAACACGGCCGACCCGAGCATGGCCGGCGTGAAGAACGGCCGGCCGGCGATCGCGTCGACGATCAGGAACCACAGCGCCACGGCGGCGGCCCCGATCAGTCCGGCTATGAATCCCTCGCGCATGATCCGCTTCAGCTCCATGATCCGCCCTCCGAGGCGTCGATCTGCCGCCAATATAGCGCCGCAACCTGACGAGGCTAGATTGGGCCCGATGTTCGCCCGTCCCGTCGTCTATTCTCTGTGCCTGCTCGCCGGCTCGCTGCTCGCGGTCGCCGCCGGTGTGCTGCATCCCGACCTGGCCGGCGATGGTGCCGCCCAGCTCGCGCAGATCGCGCAGTGCGACGCGTGGCGGGCCATCCATTGGGCCTTCCTGTTCAGCTTCCCGCTTGCCCTCACGGGGCTCGTCGGTTTGGCGCGCGCGCACGCCGCGACGCCGGGGGAGAGCGCGGTCCGCGCCGGCCTGATCGTGGGGACGTTCGGCTACGCCGCGTGGACCATCATCGTCGCGTTCATGGTGGGCGCCGGCTGGTCATTGGCGCAGAGCTTCGTCGCGGCGGGCGCCGGGATGACCGCCACGCGGGCGGTTTTCGCGTTCGACATGCTGCACCCCTTCGCGCTCGCCACCCAGCGAGTGGCGGGATTCGCGCTCGGGCTCGCCACCTGTCTGTTTGGCTGGGGCGTGCTCGACGGGAAGGCGCTGCCGCGCTGGCTGGGCTCGGGCGGTGTGGCGGCGGGGGCGGTGGGGATGGGGCTGGCCCTCGCGTTCCCGGAAACGACGAAGGCGGACCAAGCCGCCTTCGTCCTTCCGGTATTGTGGCAACTGGTGACGGGGGTCGTGCTGCTGCGGCTTACCTCAACGCGCCCGCACCCGCACGATGCGTGACGCCCAGCCGTCCGTCGTGTCGGGGCTGCGCGCGAGCACCTGCAGCGTCACGACCTCGCCCGCCTTGACCTTCCGCAGCGCCTCGCGGAATGCCGTGCGCGAGCGCGTGGCTGTGCCGTTCACGGCGATGATGATGTCGGGTCCGCCGGGATCGTCGCTCGACTGCAGCCGCTGGTAGGCGGGACCCTCCGGCGAGACGTCGGTGACCACGAGGCCGCCGCCCCGTTCGACCACCGGCCGGAGCCGGGAGTCGCGCGCGTCGTCCTGGGTCAGGGCCTCGACCGAGATGCCGAGCAGCTCTTCCTTGCTCGAGGCTTCGTCCTTGGACTTCGACGCTGCCGTCGCGACCTCGCTCTCGCTGTCGCTCGGCGCCCGCGCGAGCCGTACCGTCACGGTCTTCTTCTCGCCCCCCTGGCGGAGCAGGGTGACCTCGACGGGCTCGCCCGGCTTCTTGAAGCCGACCCGCTGCTGCAGCTGCGGCGTGTTGTCGACCGGCTCGCCGTCCAGGGCGACGATCACGTCGCCCGGGAGGATGCCGGCCTTCTTCGCGGGAGACTCGTCGTTGGTATAGCTGTTTACCACCACGCCCGAAATCTGCTTCAATCCTACCGCGTCGGCGTCCTCCTGATTCGCGTCGCGGATGGAGATGCCCATCACGGCGCGCTCCACGTGCCCCGTCTTCACCAGCTGATCCATGACGGTGCGCGCCAGGTTGATCGGGATGGCGAAGCCGTAGCCCGCGTAGAACCCGGTCTCGCTCGCGATCGCGGAGTTGA
>JAEHDT010000227.1 GCA_016880225.1 Gemmatimonadota bacterium
AACAGTACGTAGTGCAGGTGCGCGACGATGAAGTACGTGTCGTGGATGAACATGTCCACCGGCGTCGCCGCCATGTAGATCCCCGACAGCCCGCCGATCACGAACATCGCGACGAACGCCACGGCGTGCAGCATCGGCACGTGGAAGCGGATGTTGCCGCGCCACATCGTGCCCATCCAGTTGAACGTCTTGATGGCGGAGGGCACCGCGATGAGCAGCGTCGACACCATGAACGACGACCCGAGAGTCGGGTTCATGCCGCTCATGAACATGTGGTGGCCCCACACGATCCAGCCGAGGAACGCGATGCCCACGATGGCGAACACCATCGAGTGGTAGCCGAAGATCGGCTTGCGGCTGCCGTTGGCGATGATGTCCGACACCATGCCCATCGCCGGCAGGATGAGGATGTAGACCTCGGGGTGCCCGAAGAACCAGAACAAGTGCTGCCACAGGAGGGCCTGGCCGCCCACGGCCGGATCGAAGAAGTGCGTCTGGAGGATCTGATCGAACAGCAGCATGATCGCCGCGCCCGACAGCACCGGCAGTGCCAGGAGGCCCAGGATGGCCGTGATGAACAACGACCACACCGAGAGCGGCAGGCGGAACCACGTCATCCCGGGGGCGCGGTTGTTGATGATCGTCGTGATGTAGTTGAGCGATCCGAGAATCGACGACAGGCCGACGAAGATGATCGAGACCGACCAGAGCTCCTGGCCCAGCGATGCGCCGGAGAGATCGTGCCGCGCCGAGAGCGGCGCGTACATCGTCCAGCCGGCGCGCGCCGCGCCGTCGGGCACGAACAGGCTCGACAGCATGACGAGCCCGCCCACCAGGAACGACCAGAACGACCACATGTTGATGCGCGGGAACGCCATGTCGTGCGTCCCGATCTTCAAGGGGATCAGGAAGTTGGCGTACACGCCCACGAGCAGGGGCATGATGGCGAAGAACACCATGAAGGTGCCATGCATCGTGACGAGCTGGATGTAATACTCGGGCAGGATCACGCCGCCCGGCGCCATCGTCTCCGGGAGGATCCCCCCGCCCGGCATCGGCTGCCCCGGATACGCCAGCTGCCAGCGCATCTGCATCGCCAGGAGCCCGCCCACGATGAGGAAGAACAGGCTGACGAACAGAAACTGGATCCCGATGATCTTGTGATCGGTCGAGAAGATGTACTTCCGGATGAAGCTCCGGTCGTCGTGATGCGCGGGTCCGGCGTGCGCGGTCGCGGCAACGGTCGTCATTGCGAAGCCTCCTGGGAAGCCTGCTTCATCCAGGCGTCGTAGTCTTCCTGGGTGTGCACGAACACCTGCGCCCGCATGCGGTAGTGTCCGAGCCCGCACAGCTCGGCGCACCCCAGCTCGTACGTCCCGGGCACAGTTGCCTCGAACCAAGCGTTGATCTGCATGCCCGGCACGGCGTCCTGCTTGACGCGGAACACGGGGACGAAGAACGAGTGGATCACGTCCTCGGCGGAGAGGCGCACGACCACGGGACGTCCGACCGGAACGTGCAGCTGGTTGCGCACCGTGAAGTCGTCGCCCGTGCCGAGTTGACCGTCGGCCCCCGGATAGGTGACCTGCCATTCGAACTGCTTCGCGTGGATGCCGATCGGGTACGCGTTGGCCGGCACGCTGTGGCGCCCCTTCATCTGCACCCAGTAGTGGTTGCTGACGAGACCGAGCGCCACCATGGTCACCGCCGGGATCGCGGTCCAGATCACCTCAGCCCGGTTGTTGCCGTGCGTGTAGAACGCCTTCTGGCCCGGACGCTGCCGGTACTTCACGGCGAACCAGATCAGTCCCACCTCGACCAGCACGAACGCGATACCGGTGATGATCAGGATCGCCACGAACAGCCCGTCCACCTCTGGGGCGAACGTGGAACCCTGGAGCGGCAGCCACCAACGCATGGGCTCTCCTCGGTTAGTTCACTTGGCCGCGAAGCTGAAGTCCGCCGTCTTGGTCTCACTCCCCGTCACCGTCACGGTGGCGGTCTGCGTGCCGTACTTCTCGTGCCAGGCCTCGATGGTGTACGTCCCGGCCGGGAGTCCCTTGATCGTGAAGCTCCCGTCCGTGCCGCTCACCGCGTAGAACGGGTGCGGCAGGACGCCGAGCCACGCGTGCATCCAGCCGTGCACGTTGCACTCGAGCGGCACCATCACTTCGGCGGCCGTGAACGTGCGGTTCGACGTCATGGTGGTGGGCTGGCTGATGTTGAAGGGCCGGTTCTTCACGCCCTTCGCCTTGATGTTGTGCAGGATGCCGTCGGCGTTCTTGATGGCGAGCGTCTGTCCGACCATGATCCCCAACACGTGAGGCTTATAGTGGCACCCGTCCTGATCGATCTCCACGGGGGTCGCCGGGGTGGGATACGTGGCGTTCGCCGGCAGACCGGACTTCACGTACACGAACACGTTCGCGAGCGTGCCGTTCGGGTTCACCACCACGATCTCCTCGTGCGGCGTGGAGGTGTACTTGGCCTTGCACTTGGGCTCTTCGCTCATGTCGATCGCCGGGTTCGCCGGCGCCTTGCCGGTGAACTTGATCTTCCCGGTGATCGTGGCTCCGCCCTGCGCGCCCGGCGCGGCGGGAGCTTCCGCCGCCTGGGCCACCGCTGTGGAGCCCGCCGCGGCGCTCTCCGCGCCGGCCCGCTCCTGGCCGCCCCCACCGCAGCCACCGGCGGCGACCGTGATGGCGAGAGCCCCGACGAGACCGAGCTGCTTGTGCATCATGCCTCCTGTGTGAGCATTCGGTTGCTATACCCCTGCGGCGCGACGCTGCGCCCGGGCGATCACCAGCATCCCGAGCCCCAGCGTCACCACCATGGCGATCACGGGTGATACGAACACCGTCGGCGACGTCGGCCGGTCGAGCGCCAGGAAGTACCAGGTGCTCACGGCCATCCGCGAGCCGTGTTCCCCGCTGGAACCGTCCCAGGCGAAGAACGCCATTGGAATGGCCCGCCCCGGCGCCAGCTGAACTTCGTTGCCCGTATCGGGCGTCGCAAGGGCGCGCGTGAAGACGACGCGCCACTCCCCGTGATCGTACGCGGCCTGCCCCGCGGGCGCGGCGGGGAGCGTATCGAACTGCTCGAGCCCGCGGCCGAGCCCCGCGACGACGCGCGCCGGCTGGCTGGTCCAGCGCCACTGGTACACGGGGTCGGTCGCGCTCCCCATCAGGAAGTAGGGCCGCTCCATTCCCTCGCTCAGGTGGCGGGGAAACTGCACCGCCAGCTGATCGGGCCACGGCGCCGCCTTGGGGGCGATCGAGTCGTCGTTGGCCATGGTCTCGAGCACGCGCTGCTCGAACGCGAGCCAGGAGGTGTCGGGGCTCTGCGTGCGGTCGTCCCAGCTCACCCGCAACGCCACCGTCTTGCCGTCGTGCACCGCCTGCACCCACACCCCGGCCACTGCGGGCGCGAACCAGCGCGGCTTCCTGATGACCTGCCCCACGAGCGGGAACCAGTACCGGTCCACGCGCGCCCACGTCGAGTCGTTCGGTGAGGCCGGGACGGCGCCGGCGATCTGCGGCGCGTGCACCACGTCGCGCACGTCGGGGGGCTGGGCCGGCGAGAGCGAGCGTACGTACTGCGCGAGGCGCCATAGCTCCTCGTCGGTCAGGAACTTCTGATCGATCAGGTCCGAGAACGACGGCATCGGCGTGCCGTCCAATCCGGTGCGCAGCCGGCGATAGATGTCCTCCACGCTGGCGCCGCCCCGGAACCGCCAGCTCTGGTGCAGGTCGGCCGCGAAGATCGGAAAGCCGGCGTCATCCTTGAGCGTGTTGGCGGACGGGCCGTCGCCCCGGCCCTGGTCGCCGTGGCACTTGCGGCATCCGATGGAATCGTAGAACAGACGCCCCGTCTTGAGCGCCGCCGCGCCGCTGCCGCCGCCCGGCGCGCTCGCGAACTTGAGCGGCACGATGTGCTGGCTGGTATCCGAGAAGAACGCGGAGAACGTCTTCACGTAGGCCGCCACGTCGCGCCGCTCGGCGTCCGACAGCCGGCCCTTCCACGCGGGCATCGCACTCGCCGGCAGCCCCTCGTCGATCGCCCGCATCAGGTCGGCATCGGTCGGGAGCTGTCCGGACGCCGTCGTGCGGATCTTGTACACCGCGCCGGTGAAGTTACGCGGCCGGGGCAGCATCGCGTCGGCGGCCGGGCCGTCCCCCGCGCCGCTCTCGCCGTGACAACCGGCGCACCACTTCACGTACACCTTCTTGCCCGCGGTCGTGTCCTGGGCGGACAGAAGGACGGTCGGACTGACGGACAGAAGGACTGCGAGCGCGAGCATCCGTCCGCCAGTCCGCCCGGCCGCCCGGCCGCCGGTCACTTCGCACCTCCGCTCTCCGCCTTCTCCCAGGTGCGCGGCTTCCACCCCGTCTGATCGTACAGGAAGAGGATGACGGACCAGATCTCGCGCTCGGTGAGGAAGTCCTCCCACTTGGGCATCGCGGAGTTCCACGGCGTGCCCTCACGCGGTAATCCCGGCCCGCCCTTCGCCACGCGCCAGAACACGAAGCTCTCGGTGAGCTGCGCGATCGTGCCGTTGTCCTGGAAGTTGGCCGGGAGCGGGTTGAACCCGGACGCGTAGTGGCCCAGACCGTCCAGATGGTCGCCGTGGCACGGCAGGCAGTTGCGGTAGTAGACCTGCTTCCCCTCGGCCAAGTACGTGGGGAGCGAGTCGGCGTGCTGGCGCAGCGGGTTCTCGAGGCCCGTGAGCGTGATCGACTTGCCGCGGAACGTGATCTCCGTGGGCGGGGCGGGGTGGATCGACCGCAGGTTGGGCGGCGCCGCGACGGTGGTCTTCACCTGGCCGTACGCCACGAGCCCGACCACCGCCGTCACCGCCGTGAGCACGCCCGAGCGCACCACGCGGAGGCGGGGCTCGACCAGCATCGCGTTGATCGGCTCCTTGAAGCGGGTCCAGCGGGCCTCGCTGTCGCTCACGTAGATGAGCACGCCCACGAGCACCGTCACCATGTACTGCAGGACCACGCTCTTCGGGACGATCGCGCTTCCCGGCAGGAGCGGCACGACCCACACGACGAGCACGTAGGCGAGCACCAGGATCGCCACCGCCTGCCAGAATGGGTGCCCGGCGTAGCGCCGCAGCGCGGGGGGGAGAGGGGCGCTCACTTGTGCGCGGCGAGGAACTGGGCCAGGGCCTCGAGCTGCGCGGCGTTCATCATCGTGCCGAAGGTCTTCGGCATGATGCCGGCGAGCTTCTCATATCCCTTGGCGATCGACGACATGGGGTCCAAGACCTTCTTCCGGATCGACTCCGCGTCGCGCCGCGAGCCGACGTGGGTCAGGTCGGGCGCGATCACCTGGCCCTGGCCGTCGAGCTTGTGGCAGGCGAGGCAGCCCGCCGCCTGGATTATCGCCTTCGGGTCGGTGCTGCCACCCGCGAGCCCGCTGCCACTCCCACCCGCAGCCCCCGTCGCGGGGGCTGGGGCGGTCGTGGAGGCGGCCGGAATGTCCGATGCGGTGACGTCCACCGTGCCGCCCTGCGATTCGAGGAACGCGATCACCGACCACACCTGCGCCGGCGAGAGCTGGCGGGTCATCACCGGCATGATCGGCTGGTATCCCTGCACCACGTACGCGGTCGGGTTGTCGAGCGACTCGTACAGGTACTGTTTGCAGCTCTTCCCCGCTTCGCGCTTGCCGCAGCGCGCGCCGACCGTGCCCTGGCCCTTCTCGTCGGTCAGGAGATTGGGTGCGCGGGTGCCGAGACCGTGGCAGGTGGGGCAGCCGCCGATCCCGTTGAACACCTTCTCGCCCGCGGCCACGAGCTGCTCGGACGTGACGTTGGCGCCGAGGGTGAGGGTCTGCGGCACCTCGGACTGGACCTGCGGAATCTTGTTGGCGATCAGCGTGTAGAGCGCCAACGTCCCGAGCACGACCCCGAGGATCTTGGCGTTAGTGGCCCACATGCCGGGCCCCTTTCTCGCCTTCGCCCGCGGGAACGAACGTGGACTTCTCGGCGAGGCCGCCGAGCCAGAACACGAAGCCCACGAGCGACAGGAAAATCAGCACGCACAAGCTGATCATCTTCGACGCGTAGCCGAGCGCCGGAGTGGCGGCGTACTTACTCGTGTCCTGCATCACCTGCCAGACGTGCCAGTACTGGCGGATCCCTGAGCGCGCGAATCCCATCAGCCCCATCAGCCAGGTGAACGTGACGGCCAAGATGAAGAGCGCGTACTGCGAGCGGGGCGGCATCTTGCCCCAGCGAATCGCACCGAGCGATGCGGCGCCCCGCCCCATCAGGATGTCGATCACCGTGACGCACACGATGCACGCCAGGACCGCCAGCACCTGATACACGCTGAACCCGATGCGCACGATCGCCTCGACGAAGTAGCCCCGGATACCGTAGAACAGCACTACGCCCGCCGCCACGACGAACATCGCCGCCTGGATGAGCGTACCGGTGCGCGCCCACGGCACTACCGGCCGGGTGTTGGCGCGGCGGTACAGGAGAAACGAGAGGAAGGTGGTGAGGATCATCAGGTTCACGGCGGTGTTCTTGGCGCTCATGACCCCCAGGGCGCCGAGCAACGGGTGATGCGAGCCGCCCATGGCGGCGAGCTCCTTCGAGTCGGCGATCATCGTGTGGGGGGTGCCCCACACGATCGCGCCGAGCACGAGCACCAGCAGCAGGTACTTGGTGTACGGCTGGAACCGCTCCGCGCCCGGAATCCGCCCCATCCCGATCCACAGGTAGTAGTTGCCGGTGAGGAACAGCACGGCGATCAGGAACGCCTGGATCACCCACAGCCAGCTCATGAAGCCGCCCATCATCGTGATGCCCATGGACTGGTCGTACTGATAGATCTCGCGGCCCAGCCAGTAGCCCGCGAACGGCAGCACGATCAGAGCCGAGATCGCGATGAAGTTGCCGACGTAGCCCATCCAGTCGTAGTGGGCGCGCTCCTCGTCGGTCTTCGCGACGAGGAAGCGGTAGCTCGCGTACGCCGCCACGATCGCCCCCCCGAACACCACGTTGGCGATCACCCGGTGCACGTTGATGGGCATCCAGGTGGCGTTGGCGATCGCGTGCCACAGCTTGATGGTCGCGGGGTCAGTGGTCGGCGTGATGTCGCGCGGCGGGGTCATCATGTAGGTGAGCCACGAGTTCGCGATGAACATCACGACTGTGCCCCACACGTTGAGCAGGATGCCCAGCCCCCAGTGGACCAGCTTGGTGCGGCCGTACTTCCAGCGGTCCCACCCGTAGTAATAGAGGTAGAGGGTGAAGGACTCGCAGAAGAACAGGCCGGCGTACACCCACATCGACGGGCCGAAGATCGTCGTCAGGTAGGCCCAGAATCGGGGGTACAGCGTCGCCAGAAAGAACACCAGCACCGCGCCCCAGATCGCCGTGGCGCTGTACGCCACGAGCAGGAGCCGCGTGAACTCCCTCGCGAGCCGGTCGTAGCGCTGGTCCTTGCCGAACAGGCCGATCGCCTCCGCCACCACGGCGAACATCGGTACGCCGAGCACGAAGGCGGCGAACATGAGGTGCACTTCCGCCGCGATCCACACGGCGGCGCGGGCCCCAATCACGGGGAACTCGCCGTACGCGCGCGTGGTATCGGCGGCGGCCTGCAGCAGCAGCAAGGCGCTGTCGGTCATCAGCTGTCGGCCACGAAAAAGGGCCGCTTCTTGGAGAAGTCGATCGGCATCGCGCTGCGCACCTCGGCGAGCAGCTCCGCCGTCACCTCGCGCCGCCCCCGGCGGCGGGCGTAGTCCTCCACCCGCTGCATCACCACGCCCCGCACGAACGACGGGATGCGCGCCATGCGCTCGCGCGCCGACTCGGACCATGCGAGCGCGGGGGCGAAGTCTGCGCCGTACGCAGTCGCACCGGCGGGCTCGAGCGGGGCCGTGTCGCCTCCCGGCGGCTCGTAGGCGCACGAAGGATCGGCGGCGAGCACGTCACCCTCGAGCGCGAAGGCGCGCGCGCGACAGCCCCCGCACAGCGCGCGATACTCGCACACGCCGCACTTGCCGCCCAATTTGCCCTCGCGCAGCCGGCGGAACAGCGGCGCCGACCGCCAGATGTCGGCGAAGCTCTGCGCCCGCAGGT
>JAEHDT010000228.1 GCA_016880225.1 Gemmatimonadota bacterium
ACTCGCGCCCGACGCGAACCCGCGCAAGCTCGAGCCGATGCACCAGCTGGAGGGATTCATCGCGCTCTACCAGGGCAAGTACAGTGAAGCGGTCGCGCACCTGCGGCGGGGGAATCTGTTGGACCCGTACATCAAGTATCAGTTCGCGGTCGCGACGGAGGGCGCCGGCGACGCCGCGCAGGCCAAGAAGCTGTTCCGCGAGATTGCCGACTACAACTTCAACGCCGTGGGCTTCGCGCTGGTGAGAAGGGACGCCGTGCAGAAGGCCGGCGCGGGCACGCTCTAAGCCCGGAGCGCGGGTCGGCCGATGGGGTGGCGTTGCTGGACCTGGGCCGCCAGGGCCAGCACCGCCTCCTCGCCGAACGGCTTGCCCACGATCTGCAGGCCCACCGGCAGTCCGTCGGGATCGAGCCCGCACGGCACGGACGCCACCGGCAGCCCTGTCAGGCTCAGGACGAACGTCGGTGCGATCCAGTCCACGTACGTCTCCATCTTCTTCCCCGCGACCGAGTCGGGGTAGTTCTTCTCGACCGGGAACGGCGGCACGGCCATGCACGGCGTGACGAGGTGATCGTACTTCGCGAACAGCTCGCGGAACACGTGCCAGATCCGCGTGCGCGCCTGCTCCGCCGCGCCGAGGTCGTGCGTCGAGGTCTCGAGCCCGGCGCGGATGTTGCCCGCCACGTTGGCCCCGAAGCCATCCAGCTGGTCCAGCCGGGGAAACATCTGCGCGACGAACCACAGGCCGCGCAGCGCCAGGAACGCCTTGCGCCCGAAGGATAGATCGAGCGCGATCTCCTCCACCGCCGCGCCGACATCGGCGAGCCCGAGGGCGGCGCGCCGGCACACCGCCTCGATGGCGGCATCGATGCCGATCCCGGCGATGTCGGGGCAGTAGGCGACCCGTAGGTCCTTCGGAACGCCCCGCGCCACGGCCGCCACGAAATTCCGGCCGGCGCTGGGCTGAGCGAGCGGCGTGACTGGGCTCGGCCCGCTCACCGCCTGGAGCATCAGCGCCACGTCCTGGGCGGTGCGGGCGAGGGGGCCCTCCACCTGCAGCGTGTCCCACAGCCAGTCGGCCGGATACGTCGGCACGAGCCCCACGGACGGCCGCAGGCCCACCACACCGCAGAACGAGGCAGGAATGCGCAGCGAGCCGCCCAGGTCGGTGCCTTCGGCGAGCGCGATCATCCCGGTGACGAGCCCGGCCCCGCCACCGCCGGTCGATCCACCGGCGCTCCTGGTCGGGTCCCAGGGGTTGCGGGTGCGACCGAATAGGTCGTTGAACGTGTTGCCGCCGGCCGCGAACTCCGGGCAGTTGGTCTTGCCGAGGATGACCGCGCCGGCGGCGCGCAAGCGTTGCACGACCAGCGCGTCCTCGGCGGGAACGTGGTCCCGATAGAGCGGCGACCCGTACGTGGTGCGGAGCCCCCCGACCGGCGTCACATCCTTGATCCCCACGGGCAGTCCGCACAAGAGGCCGGGCTCCTCGCCACGCACCAGGCGGCGCTCCAGCTCGTGGGCCTCGTCGAGGGCGCGCTGGTTGACCGTCACCACGGCGTTCACGACCGGGTTGTAGCGCTCGACCCGCGCCAGCGCCGCTTCCACCAACTCGACCGGCGAGACCTCGCGGCGCGCGACCAGGCCGCAGAGCTCGAGCGCCGGCCGGTCGGCTAGATCTTCCATTCGCCCAGGAAGGCCACGGTGCGGCAGAACGCCGCCTCGCCGCCCTTGAACTTCCACGGGAAGCAGCCGAGGATCAGGCGCTTGTTCTGCAGCTCGGGCGCTTCGATCTCGCCGCCCAGGTTCTCGATGTGGATGCAGTCCTTCGGGAACAGCGCATTGTGGGTGAGCTGGTAGGCCGAGTCGGGGAACATCCGATCCACCGCCGCTTTGCCGCCGAACTTCTGCTCGGCCTTGGCGCGCACCTTGTCGCAGTGGCCGTGCATGCCTTTACCGAGGAACCGCCCGATCGGGAGGTTCATCGGGTGGTCGGTCGAGACGCAGTCCACTCCCCACACGTGGATCTTCTTCTCGAGCAGCCACGGGACCAGGTCGGGATGCGCGCCGGGGTGATAGTGATAGTAGCGCTCCTCGTCGGGCGCG
>JAEHDT010000229.1 GCA_016880225.1 Gemmatimonadota bacterium
AGATCGCGGTGATCGCGCTCTCGGGGATCGTGTCCGACACATCGATCCGCACCGGCGGCGACGAGCTGGACCAGGCGATCGTGCAGTTCATGCGCAAGAACTACAACCTCCTGATCGGCGAGCCCACGGCGGAGCAAATCAAGATCCAGATCGGCTCGGCGGCCCCGGTGGGCGAAGAGCGCGAGATGGAGGTGAAGGGCCGGGACCTGGTCTCCGGCATCCCCAAGATCGTGCGCGTGCACTCGAGCGAGATCCGCGAGGCGGTGCAGGAGCCGATCCAGCAGATCGTGGATGCGGTGCGGCGGGCGCTCGAAATCACGCCGCCCGAGCTCGCCTCGGACATCGTGGATCGGGGCATCGTGATGACGGGCGGGGGCGCGCTGATCCGCGGCCTCGACGTGCTGCTGCAGCAGGAGACGGGCCTGCCGATCCACCTCGACGAGGACCCGATGACCTGCGTCGTGCGGGGGACGGGGCGGATCCTCGACGACCCGGAGAAATACCGCAACGTCCTGACCACCTGACGCGATGGCGCTCGGAGCGGACCGCTACGCCTCGCGGGGCGACACCCTCGCTTTTCTCGGATGCGTCGTGCTCTCCGTCGCCGCCATGAGTCTCCCCGAGCGGATCCGCGATCCGCTGGCGCGCGGGCTGCGGCAGACGGTGCTGGCGCCGCTGCTCGCCCTGCAGCAGCAGATCGGTCTCCTGGCGGCCTCGCTGGCGCGCTACGACCTCGTGGTGGCCCAGCGCGATTCCGCGGCGCTCGCCGCCACGTTCCTCCCCGAGCTCAGGGGTGAGAACGTCCGCCTGCGGAGCCTCTTGGGGTTGGGGACGAAACTGGGCAGCGGCTACGTTCCGGCCGAGGTGCTGCACGAATCGGAGCCCACCAACCCCCTCACGTTCATCGTCTCCGCGGGCAAGAAGCAGGGGGTGAAGCCGCTGTCGGCCGTGGTGAGCCCCGAAGGCCTGGTCGGCATCGTGAGCGGCGTGGACGCGCAGACGAGCGTCGTGGTGACGTGGGCGCACCCCGAGTTCCGGGCGAGCGCGATGGCCGCCGACGGCAGCGTGTACGGGATCGTGGCCCCACGCGGCAGCGACGGCCCCCGCGTCTGGCTGCTGCAGCTCGAGGGCGTCGCCTACCGGCAGCTGGTGTCCAACGGCACGCAGATCCTCACGTCGGGCCTGGGCGGCGTGATGCCACGCGGCATTCCGATCGGAACCGTCGTGGGAGTGGCCGGCGAAGCCGAGGGGTGGGAGCGGACCTACCTGATCCGGCCCGCCGTCCACCCCGCCGCCGTCACCCACGTCATGATCCTCACCGCGGCGCCGTTGCGGGGCGATCTGCGGTCGGTGTTCGAGTCGAGCCCGGAGTCGCAATGAGACGGAGCGACAAGTACCGCTTCTACGTGATCCTCGCGGTGCTCGTGGTGCTGCAGTTCTCCGCCCGCGGCTGGCTCGGCGGCGACCGCGTGGCCCCCGATTTCCTGCTGCTGGCGCTGCTGATCTATACGATCCGCGCCCGGCCGGGGCCGAGCGCAGCGGCGGGCTTCGTGGTGGGACTGGTGCGGGATGCCTTGACGCCGGCGTCGTTCGGGGCCGGGGCGTTGGCGCACACGCTCGTGGGGTATCTCTCCTCCTGGAGCAAGGCGGTGTTCTTCGCGGAGAACCTGTTCGTGAACGGCTGCCTGTTTTTCGCGGGCACCTGGTGCCGCAACGTGGCGGTGGCGCTCGCGTCCGGCAAGCTCAAGGGGGGGATGCTCGGCTGGGAGCTGCTGGTGTGGTCGCCGCTCCAGAGCCTGACGACCGCCGTGGCGGGTGTGATCGTGCTGTGGCTGTTCGGCCGTCATCTCGCGATCCGCCTGGGCGACGCGTGAGCGGGTTTCACCCACACCTGCTGGAGCGACGGCTGCGCGTCACGCGCGGCGTGGTGTGGGGCTCGGTAGCGGCGCTGGTCATCGTCTTCTTCCGCACACAGATCCTCGAGCACTCGAAGTACCAGCTCCAGTCCGAGACCAACCGGCTGCGGCCGATCCCGCTGCCCGCGCCGCGCGGCATCATCACCGACCGCAACGGCAAGATCCTCGCCGAGAACGTGACCGGATACACGGTGTCGCTGCTTCCCGCGCCGGACCAAGACTCGCTGCGGGCCACCCTGCGCCGCATCGCGCCGATCGTGAAGCTCGACAGCCTGGACATCGAGCGCGTGCTGGCCCGCTACCGGAAGACTCCCTACCTGCCGGTCACCGTGCTGCCGAGCGCGACGTTCGGAATCGTCTCGGCGCTCGAGGAGCGGCGCCTCATCTTCCCGGGGCTGCTCATCCAGGCCGAGCCGAAGCGCCATTACCCCGACAGCTCGCTCGTGGCCCACCTCGTGGGCTACGTGGGCGAGCTGACCGAGGCGGAGCGGGCCCAGCGGCGTTTCGCGTCGGTGCGGCTGGGCGGTCTGCTCGGCAAGGACGGGCTCGAGCGTGAGTACGACGACTCGTTGCGCGGTGCGGACGGCGTGCGCTTCGTGGAGGTGAGCGCCCTTGGGCACGTGGTGCGCGAGGCGGGCGCGGCCTCCCGGTTGTCGCCGGTCCCCGGGCGCGCGCTCCACACCACCATCGACCTCGAGCTGCAGCGCTACATCGCCCAGATCTTTCCGGGGGGGCAGCGGGGCGCCGTGCTGGCCATGAATCCGAACACGGGCGAGATCCTCGCCCTCTACAGCGCGCCCGGGTTCGATCCCAACGCGTTCGTGGGCGGGGTGGACCCCGACTACTGGCGGCGGCTCAACGAGAACGAAGCACACCCGCTGTTCGACCGCACCATCCAGGCGCGCTATCCGCCGGGCTCGACCTGGAAGCTCGCGGTCGCGGCCATGGCGCTGCGGCGCGGCATCGTGACGTTGCGGTCCCGGATGCCGATTCCCTGCCGCGGCGGGCTGCAGTACGGGAACCGCTTCTTCCGTTGCTGGTCGGCCCAGGGGCACGGCGACCTCGCGCTGGTGGACGCGATCGCCCAGAGCTGCGACGTCTACTTCTACCAGCTGGGGCTGAAGCTCGGCCTCACGTCGCTGCTCGAGGACGCCGGCACCCTGGGCTTTCATTCGCGCACCGGCGTGGATCTGCCGGGAGAGATCACGTCCGAGTTCCCGGGCGGCACGGACTACTACGACCGCTACTACGGGCCGCGGCGCTGGACCTCCGCGGTCACCCTCAATCTCGCCATCGGCCAGGGCGAGAACGCCCAAACGCTCGTGAACATGGTGCGGTTCTACCAGATGCTCGCGAGCGACGGCAAGGCGCGCACTCCGTACCTGGTGCACCCGGCCGCAGCATCGAGCGTGAGCCTCGACCTGGCGCCCGACCAGCTCGCCGGGCTGCGCCAGGCGATGATCAGCGTGGTGGAGCGCGGGACCGCGCGCGGTGCCGCCCGCTTCGGCGGCAGCATCGCGATCGCCGGGAAGACCGGGACCGCCCAGAATCCGCACGGCCCGGCGCACGGCTGGTTCATCGGGTTCGCGCCGGCCGAGAAGCCCGAGATCGTGGTCGGTGCAATCGTGGAGTTCGCGCGCGAAGGTCCATACGTGGCGCCGCTCGTGACCCGCGTGATCGGTCACTACCTGGGCGTCGACACCACCGCGGCCTCTCGCATCCGGATCGTGCTCCCCACCGACACCGCGCCGCACCCGATGCAGCTCCTCCCCGGCCCCCCGGAGGAGGACACGACCGTCACCCCACTCGATACGGCCCCGACGCCTCCGGATACGGGGGCGCCGCCGGACACAGGCGATGCGACCCCCGCTCCGCGAACTCGATAGGCCGCTCGGCCTGGTCGTCCTCGCCCTCGCGGCCTATGGCCTCGCCACGCTGTACTCGGCCGGCCAGACCGACGTGCCCACGTTCGTCACCACGATCTGGCAGAAGCAGCTGATCTGGCTCGGCGTCGGCGCCGTCGCGGTGGTGCTGATGTTCCGCACGTCGCCCCGCCTGCTCGAGTGGGCCACGCCGTACGCCTACGGCATCAGCGTCGTGGTGCTGGTGTTCACACTGTTCGTGGGCACCGGCGGCGGCACGGCAGCGAGCGAACGCTCGTGGATCGCCATCGGCGGATGGCGCCTGGGCCAGCCCGCGGAGCTCGCCAAGCTCGCCGTGATCCTCATGCTGGGCCGCTGGCTCGCCGAGCGGCGCGAAGCCCCCGCCACGCTGCGCGATCTGGTGCCGCCGTGCGTCATTGTCGGGCTGCCGACGTTGCTGGTCGCCAAGCAGCCCGACCTGGGGAGCGCGATGGTATTCATCGCCATCCTGTTCACCATGCTGTTCTGGGCCGGCACGAAGCCGTCGCTCCTCCTGCTGCTCGGCTCCCCCGTGATCGGGTTGATCCTCGCCTTCTCGACCGTGACCTGGGGAGCCTGGATCGTCGTCCTCGTGGCGCTGCTCGTCTGGTGGCGACCGTACGTATGGGAAGGCCTGGCGGTGATGCTCGCCAATCTCGTCATGGGCGTCATCGCCGTCCCCCTGTGGCAGCGACTCGCCCCCTACCAGCAGAACCGCCTGCTCGCGTTCCTGAACCCGCAGGAGGACCCCCGAGCCACCGGATGGCACGTCATCCAATCGAAGATCGCGATCGGCTCGGGCGGATTCCTCGGCCAGGGGTTCACCCACGGCCCGCAGAAGCGGCTGGCGTTTCTGCCCGCCCAGTTCACCGACTTCATCTTCTCCGTTGTGGGGGAAGAGCTGGGCTTCGTCGGCGTGCTGGTCGCCCTGGCGCTGTTCGGGGCGCTGCTGCTGATCCTGCTCCGCATCGCCCGTCGCGCCACCGACCCGTACTCGAGCCTGTGCGTGTTCGGCGTGACCGGGATGCTGTTCACGCACATCATCGAGAACATCGGGATGACCGTGAACCTGCTGCCGATCACCGGGATCCCGCTGCCGTTCTTCTCCTACGGGGGCTCGTTCCTGCTCGCCTGCTCGCTCGCCGTCGGCATCTCGCTGCGGGTGGCGTGGGAGGCTCGGCAGTCAGGCTATGCTGAGCTGTGACAACGCGTTACGCCGCTGGTACTGGCGCCGGGGCAGGGCCCCTCCCAAATTGTCGCGCTCAAGCCCCCCACTATGGCGCGAATGGCCTGGTTCAAAAAAGAGCGTAAGCCGCGGACGTCCGAACGGGTCAAGCTGGAGATTCCGGCCGACGCCTGGGAGAAGTGCGACGAATGCGGCCATATCGACATCAAGGACCGATTCGTCCGCGCGCTCAACGTCTGCCCCAATTGCGGGCACCATCGCCGCATTTCCGCGCAGGAGTACATCGATCTACTGGTGGATGAGGGCTCGTGGCACGAGCTCGACGCCGCGCTCAAGTCCACCGATCCGTTGCACTTTGAGAGCTACCCGCAGCGCCTCGACGTAGCGATCCAGAAGGCGGGACCGCTCGAGGCCGTGCGTACGGGATACGGCCGCCTGGACGGCATGCCGCTCGATCTCGCGGTGATGGACTTCAACTTCATGGGCGGCTCGATGGGGTCCGTAGTGGGGGAGAAGATCGCCCGCCTGACGCGGCGCTCGGCGGAGCGGCATATTCCACTCGTGATCGTCTCGGCGTCGGGTGGAGCCCGCATGCAGGAGGGGGTGCTGTCCCTCATGCAAATGGCCAAGACCTCGGTCGAGATCGCCCGGCTGCGGGCCGCGCGGGTGCCGTTCATCTCGATCCTCACCAATCCCACCACCGGCGGCGTGTCCGCCTCCTACGCGATGCAGGGCGACGTCATCCTGGCCGAGCCGGGCGCCGTGATCGGCTTCGCCGGGCCGCGTGTGATCAAGCAGACGATCGGTCAGGACCTGCCGGAAGGGTTCCAGACGGCCGAGTTCCTGGTGGATCACGGAATGCTCGACGCCGTGGTGCCGCGGAGCGAGCTGCGGGACACCACGGCCCAGCTGCTGCGGCACATGGCCGGCCGGCGACCGGCGGAGGCCGCCGACTGACCCGCACCGGGCTGTCCTTCGAGGACGCCTGCCGCTTTCTCTTCGCGCGACAAGGGAGCCGCATCAAGTGGAGCCTCGGGCCGACCGAGGGGCTGCTCGACGTGCTGGGGCGTCCCGAGCGGCATTTTCCGAGCGTCCATATCGGCGGCACGAACGGCAAGGGCTCGACCTGCGCCTTCACGGCGGCGCAGCTCTCCGCGCGCGGATTCCGGGTCGGGGTCTACACGTCGCCTCACCTGGTGTCGGTCCGGGAGCGCATGGTGGTGGACGGCGTGCCGATCTCGGAAGCGGCGTTCGCCGAGTGGACCACGTTCCTGAAGCCGCACGTGGAGCGCCTGGACGCGAGCTTCTTCGAGGCCACGACCGCCATCGCGTTCGCCGATCTCGCCGCTCGGGGAGTGGACATCGCGGTGGTCGAGGTGGGACTTGGCGGGCGGCTCGACGCGACCAACGTCATCACGCCCCTCGTGTCGGCGGTGACGAAGATCGCGCGGGAGCACGTGGACTATCTCGGGCCGGACCTCGCCTCGATCGCCCGTGAGAAAGCCGGGATCGCGAAGCCTGGCGTGCCGTTCGTGTTCGGTGAGCGGGATGCGGCCGTGCGCCGCGTCCTCGCCACGGAGGCGGAGCGACGGGGGGCCGCCCCGGTCACGGCGGTGGACACGACCCGCCCGCCCCGCGGGCCCCTCGGGTTGCGGGGGCGGCATCAGCACGGCAACGCCTGGGTGGCGCACGCCGCTCTCAACGCGCTACCGCCGCCGTTCGGACCCGTCGGCGATGCCTGGCCCGAGAGCTTCGGTCACGCCTACGTTGCCGGGCGGTTCGATGTGCGCGGCCGCTGGATCTTCGACGTGGCGCACAACCCCGATGGCGCCCGGGTGCTCGCCGATACGTTGCGCGAATGCGACCCGCCGCACCCGCGGCGCGCCCTGGTCGGGGTGCTGGGCGACAAGGACTACCTCGGGATGATCGAGTGTCTGGCGGGCGAGGTCGACGCCTTCATGTTCACCCTGCCCGACACCGCGCCGGAGCGGCGCCGCTGGGACCTCGCCCGGCTCGAGCGCGAGCTGGGAGGCCTCGCCGTCGCGCACGAGTTCGAGCCCGATTTCGCGGCGGCAGTCGAGCGGGTGCAGGACGGCGCTGCGACGGTGATCGTCACCGGCTCGTTCCACACCGTCGGCGACGCGCTCGCCCGCTTGCCGGGGTTTGCAGCCGTCGGCTAATTTGTTGCCATGCAAGGACAAGCCCTACCTGGCTTCCGCGACTTCTTTCCTGAAGAACTGGCTCTCCGCAATCACATCTTCGCGACCTGGCGCGAGGTAGCGCGCCGGTACGGCTTCCAGGAGTACGACGGGCCGCCGCTCGAGCCGTTGGAGCTGTACACCCAGAAGAGCGGCGACGAGATCGTGCAGCAGTTGTACAGCTTTCGGGACAGAGGCGACCGCGAGGTGGCGCTCCGACCCGAGATGACGCCGACTCTCGCCCGGATGGTGGGTGCGCGGGCGCAGGCCCTGAAGAAGCCGATCCGCTGGTTCTCGATCCCCCAGCTGTTCCGCTACGAGCGGCAGCAGCGGGGGAGACTGCGCGAGCACTTTCAGCTCAACATGGACATCATTGGCGAGGCGAGCCCGCTCGCGGACGCGGAGCTCATTGCCGCGGTGATCGACATCGTGCGGGCGTTCGGGTTCGGACCGGGCGAGGTGCAGCTGCGCATGTCCGATCGGCGGGTGCTGCACGCGCTGCTCGTGGCACACGGCCTCACCGAGGCGCAGCTCCCCGCGGCCTACGCGGCGATCGACAAGAGCGAGCGCGTGCCCCGGGAGGCGCTCGCGGAGCAGCTCGAGAAGGCGGGCTGTGCCGCCCGGGCGATCGACGGGGTGTTCGCCGTCGCCGCCCTGCGGGGGCTACCCGACGTGCTACGCGCGGTCGGAGCGGTGCCAGGCGGGCGGGGCGTGGCCGACGCTCTTTCCGAGGCGCACGCGGCGCTGGTCGCCATGGGGCTCGCCGCCTTCGTGCAGATCGACCTGAGCATCGTGCGTGGGCTCGCGTACTACACCGGGATCGTGTTCGAGCTGTTCGACACGGCGAAGACGCTGCGAGCGGTATGCGGCGGCGGGCGCTACGACGGACTGCTCAAGGCGCTCGGAGGAGTCGACCTGCCGGCGCTGGGATTCGGCATGGGGGACGTGGTCCTCGGAGAACTGTTGCGTGAGCACAAGCGCTCCTTCGAGGCGCCGGGTCAGCTCGACGCCTTTTTAGTCGCGGTGAGCGGCGACGACGTCGCACCCGTGCTGAAGCTGGCGCACGAGCTGCGCGACCGCGGCGTGGCCGTCGAGTATGGCCTGCGGCACGCCGTCATCCGCAAGCAGCTCGAGCTGGCCGTGGCCCGGGGGGCGGCGCGCGCCGTGATCGTCGGGCCCGAGGAGCGACAGGCGCAGGCGGCGGTGGTGCGGGACCTGAAGGCCGGCACCGAGGAGAAGGTGCCGCTCACGAGACTGCTGAGCGGTTTCTTTCGCTAATGGCCCAGGCCCAGAAGATCACCCCACGCGCAAAGGACTACAGCGAGTGGTACAACGACGTCATCATGCAAGCCGAGCTGGCGGACTATTCGCCGGTGCGCGGCTGCATGGTGATCCGGCCACATGGCTACCGGCTGTGGGAGCTGATGCAGCGTGCCTTGGACGACATGTTCAAGGCGACGGGCCACCAGAACGCCTACTTCCCGCTCTTCATCCCCATGAGCTTCCTCGCGAAGGAAGCGGAGCACGTGGAGGGATTCGCCAAAGAAGTGGCGCTCGTCACCCACACCCGTCTCAAAGCGACGGGCAAAGCCGGCGCGCAGGCGGTGATGGTCGACCCCGAGTCGGCGCTGGATGAGCCACTCGTCGTTCGTCCGACGTCCGAAACGATCATCTACGCCATGTTCGCCAAGTGGGTCCAGAGCTATCGCGATCTGCCCCTGCTCATGAATCAGTGGTGCAACATCGTGCGTTGGGAACTGCGCACCCGGCTGTTCCTGCGGACGACGGAGTTCCTATGGCAGGAGGGACATACGGCCCACGCCACGGAACCCGAGGCCGAGGCGGAAGCACGGCAGATGCTGGGTGTGTACCGGACCTTCCAGGAGGAGTGGATGGCGATGCCGGTGATCACCGGCAAGAAGACCGAGAGCGAGAAGTTCGCGGGCGCGCTGCGCACCTACGCCCTGGAAGCGCTGATGCAGGACAACAAGGCGCTGCAGGCGGGCACGTCGCACAACCTCGGACAGAACTTCGCCAAGGCGTTCAACGTGCAATACCAGACGGCGGCTGGCGGCCTGGAATACGTCTGGAACACGTCCTGGGGCGTGACCACCCGCATGATCGGCGGGCTGGTGATGACGCATTCGGACGACAACGGGCTCGTGTGCCCGCCCAAACTGGCGCCGGTGCAGGTGGCGATCGTGCCCATCTGGAAGTCCGAGGAGGAGAAGGGCAGGGTGCTGGAGGTGGGGGAGGGCGTGAAGCAGGAACTCGCGCGCGCGGGAGTGCGCGTCGAGCTCGACGCCCGCGAGAACCTGAAGCCCGGCGCCAAGTACTTCGAGTGGGAGGCGAAGGGGGTGCCCTTACGCCTGGAGATCGGGCCACGCGACGTAGCGGCGGGACAGGTGATGGCCGCGCGTCGTACCGGGGGGAAGGCACCCGCGAGGCTCCCGGGGATCGCGGGATCCGTGACGGCCGCGCTGGACCAGATTCAAGCCGCCCTGTTCCGCTCGGCGAAGGACCGGCGCGAGGCGCACTCGATCCGCGGTGCCTCGAAGCCGCAGTTCATCGAGTTCATGAAGGGTCCCGGCGGATTCGCCTACGGCGGCTTCTGCGGTTCGGGCGCGTGCGAGGCGGAGATCAAGCAGGAAACCGCCGCCACGGTCCGGGTGCTGCCCGATCCCGAGTTTCGCTCGCCCGACCAGCCCAAGACCTGTATGTGGTGCGGCAAGCCGAGCGTCGCGGAGGCAGTGTGGGCGCAGGCGTACTAGTCGCAGTCTCCGCATAAGACTACCCTCATCACCCCTTCATCCCGCTTTGATCGAGCCAGTGGTACTTATGCCCCTGGTCCGAGAGCGGGGGGGCGATGCGGCAAAGCGAAGCACCTGCAGCGACCCTGAGCCGCGCACGGTGTGTGCGCTTCTCGTTGCTCGCCGAGCTGTTCGCATCCGGTCCTCGCGGACCGTCGTGGCGCGAGCAACTCACCCCCGGAATGGCAACAGCGGGCGGCCACTTGGTCGTGCTCCTGTCGGTCCTTTTCATGCTTCCCGCGCGCTCCGTAGTCGAGTCCATGCCTGAGACCGTGACGTACCTGGACATTCCGCCCCCGCCCGCCGCAGGGTCGCCGCGGTCGCTGCTCCCGCCCCGGCCGCCGGTGGTGCGGCAGGGTCTGCGGATACCCGCCGTTCAGCCCGACGTCGCCCGGCCCGGGATGCTCGCGGGCTTTCAGGAGCTACTGGCGCCGGACAGGGTGACCGGGCTACCGCCGGTGGAGGGGGCCCTCGAGGCGGTGAGCGAGCTGGACTTCAAGGGCCGCGGCGTGGCCGGTGGCGTGGCGGGTGGCGAGAAGCCCAAGGAGGTTCCCGCGCCCACTGACTCGACGCCGACCGCGGCGGCGGCGTGGTACGAGGCCGCAGCGGTCGAGGAGCCGCCGATGCTCGTGAACCGGGCCGAGATTCCAACCATCCTGCGCGACCTGTATCCCCCGCTCCTGCTCCAAGCAGGCGTGGGCGGCGCCGTGAAGGTCGAGTTCGTCGTTGACTCCACGGGTGAAGTCGCCGATGGCTCAGTGCGTATCCTCAGCTCTCCTCAGCCTCAACTCGCGTCGGTGACGGGGCCGGCGCTCAAGCGGTTTCGCTTCCGTCCCGGCCGAGTGGTCGTCGGAGGCCAGGCGCGAGCGGTGGCCGTACTCGTCCAGATGACCGTGCAGTGGACCGTGACTCAAGGAGGCTTCAGATGACGTTGGTCGAACTTGCCGGTCGCATGGGGCTCCTGCCCTGGCTGGTGATCACCCTGCTCGCCGCGCTCAACGTCCTGACGCTCACGGTCGCTGCCGTGAAGTGGCGCCGCCTGCGCGCCCTGCGGAAGGCGACGCGCGAGTTTGCGCCGGAGTTTGCCCGGGCACTCCAGGAAGACCGTGTCGACGACGCGGTGGTGTTGGCGCAAGTGAACAGCGGTTCCCACCTGGCGCGGGTGCTCGGCGAGGCGTTGGAGCGGGCGGCGCCGCTGCTCGATGACCCGGACCTTGCGGGGCGCGCGGTCGAGTCCGCGGAGCGTGTGGTACTGCGGGGACAGGTTCGCCTGGCGACCGAACTCAAGCACGGGCTATCGGCGCTCGCCACCATCGGCGCGACGGCGCCGTTCGTCGGGCTATTGGGAACGGTCGTGGGGATCACCAACTCGTTCATGGGGATCGCGCGCTCGGGCGGCGGTGGCATCGAGGCGGTAGCCGGGGGCGTGGGTGAGGCCCTGATCACCACGGCGGTGGGCCTGCTGGTCGCGATCCCCGCGCTGTGGCTCTACAACTACTTCATCTCCCGTCTGGAGGAGCTCTTCGCCGAGCTGGCATACGTCAGCGATGAGCTGGTCGACTGGTTGTCGCTCCGGCGGGCTGGGGTCGTCATGAAGTACGAGATCGCGTAATGGCGTTCTCGGCGAGGCGGGCTGCGGGCCCGTCCCATATCCCGGCGCTGCGCGCTCTGGGCGGGCAAACCACCATTGCCGAGCTCAACATCACGCCCATGATCGACGTCATGCTGGCGCTGCTGATCATCTTCATGGTCGTCACGCCCGTGCTGACCGAGTACGCCGCCACGCTCCCGGTGGCGCGGCATCCGGTGCCCGCGACGCTGGAGGACGCCGTGACACTGGGCATCGACCGCAACGGGATGTTCTTCATCGGCGAGGATACCATTCCGGCCGGCCGGTTGGGGGAACGGCTGGCGCGGATCTACGCCGCCCGTCCGGGCGACCACCTGCTGTATCTCCGCGCCGACCGAGGTGTGCTGTACCGCCGGGTGCTCGACGCCGTGGACGCAGCGCGTGGCGCGGGCGTGCGCACCATCGGCGCCATCAGCGTTCCCGCGATGCCGGGCGATTCCGGCCGCGGCGGGCGGGCCCGGTCGCCATGAAGCGGCGCGCGAAGCTTCCCGCGGGGGGAACAGGCGCGGGGTCGGTTGTGGCGGACATCAACATCACGCCGATGGTGGACGTGCTGCTGTGCCTGCTGATTCTCCAGATGGTGATCCAGCCCGGGCTCCAGAAGGGCCTGGACGTGCAGCTTCCGCTGCCCGAGCGGACCGAACGAGCGACGGCCTCGCGGGTCCGCGATCAGATCGTGCTTCGCCTCACGGCGGGGCCCCTGTACACGCTGAACGAGGACGCGGTGCCCGCCGCCGACCTCGAGCGCACGCTCCGGGAGGTCTACCGCAACCGACCTCGGAAGGTGCTATTCGTGGACGCGGCTGAGGACGTTCCCTACGAGGAAGTGATACGCGTCGTGGATGTCGCGCGCGGTGCGGGTGTCACAGTGGTCGGCCTGGTGCCACGCGCCGGGGAGCAAGTGTCACCCACCCAGCCTTGACGGCGGTTCCTGCAGCTCGGCAGCTGGTCTCCGCAGTGGCGGGGGCGTTCCTGGAGTACCGGGTCGAACGGCGCGCCGCTAGGTTGGAGCATCGGCCAGAGACCCTCGAGGCCGGAGACTCGTGACCAACAGCGTGCCGTGCGGAGACCGACCACGCCAGCGCCATCGTCGCAGCGGGAAAAGAATGTGCGGCCAGCCGTACTGGGGTTCGATCCGGCGTTGCTCCGTGCCGTCGCGGAGCGGGTGGGAACGCCCGC
The DNA here is from genome assembly GCA_016880225.1 of Gemmatimonadota bacterium. Classification (GTDB taxonomy): domain Bacteria; phylum Gemmatimonadota; class Gemmatimonadetes; order Gemmatimonadales; family GWC2-71-9; genus AG41. Next base: position 12,821 of record JAEHDT010000229.1, read on the forward strand.
GTACGTCTACAGCGCCAACCTGATCCGGGCGCAGTATCACGCCTTGCACGACGCCCTGAAGGACGTGCCGCACCGCATCTGCTACTCGGTGAAGGCAAACGGCAACCTCGGCGTCCTCAAGGTGTTGAGGGGCGTGGGCGCCGGAGCGGACATCGTGTCGGTGGGCGAGTTGCGCCGCGCGCTCGCCGCCGGGTTCGACGCCGGCTCGGTCGTGTTCTCGGGGGTCGGGAAGACCGTGCCCGAGCTGGAAGAGGCGATCCGCGTCGGCGTCGGGTTCCTGAACGTGGAGTCGCCCGCCGAGCTGGACGCGGTGATCGCAACCGCCCGCCGGCTCAAGCAGGGCGTCCGGCTCGGCATCCGGGTCAATCCCGACGTCGCAACCGAGACTCACCCCTACACGAAGACCGGCGAGAAGACCGCCAAGTTCGGCGTTCCGTACGACGAGGTCGTGAGCGTAGCGCAGCGGGTCGTCGCGGAGCCGCTGCTCATGTTGCGCGGGCTCGCGATGCACCTCGGCTCCCAGATCACCGATGTGGAGCCGTATCACCGCGGCACGGTCAAGCTGCTGGAGCTGGTCGCGGCGCTGCGGGCGTCGGGGATCGACACGCTCGAAGCGCTGGACGTCGGGGGCGGGTTGGGCGTCCGCTACCATAACGAGAAGGCGCCCAGCCCCCAGGCATTCGCCGCCGCGGTGGCGCCGCCGGTACGGCAGGCGGGGCTGGCGCTCGTGTGCGAGCCGGGGCGCTACCTGGTGGCGAGCGCCGGCGTGCTGCTCACCAAGGTGCTGTATCGCAAGCACGCGGGCGGCAAGGAATTCGTGGTCGTGGACGCGGGAATGACCGATTTC
>JAEHDT010000230.1 GCA_016880225.1 Gemmatimonadota bacterium
ACTCCTGCGCCGGCACCGAGCTGTACACCCGGTCGGCGAGCCAGGCGTGGCCCTTCTTCTTCGCCTTGATGATCGCGGCGGCGTGCACCCCCGTGCCGGTGCGGAACGCGTCTTCACCCATCACCGGATAGTTCACCGGGATCGGCACCCCCACCGCGGTCGCGACGAGCCGGCAGTACTCGGGCAGCTTGCTGATGTCGTGGCGATGGGCGCCCAGGAGCTTCAGGTTCACGATGAGCAAGTCCATCTCGGCGTTCCCGACCCGCTCCCCCACGCCGAGCGCGGTGCCGTGCACCCGGTCCACGCCGGCTTCGATCGCGGCGAGACAGTTGATGAGGCCCATGCCGCGGTCGCGATGGCCGTGCCAGTCGAGCTTCACGGGGTGGTTCTTCACGATCTCCGTCTTGACGAACTTCACCAGCGCCTTCACGCCGTCCGGCGTCGCGTGCCCGACCGTGTCGGCGAGGCAGATCCGCCTGGCCCCGCAATCGATCGCCGCCCCGTACAGGGCCTTCAGCGCCTCGGGCCTGGCCCGCGTCGTGTCCTCGGTGACGTACATGACCGGAAGCCCGTGCTTCACGGCGTACGTGACCGCCTCCTCGGTGGACTTGAGGATGCGATCGAGCGTCCAGTCCTCCGCGTACTGGCGGATCGGCGACGAGCCGATGAAGGTCGCGGCCTCGATCGCGATCCCCACCTCCTCGGCGACCCGTACGATCGGCTCGACGTCCGCGATCACGGTGCGGGCGGCGCAGTTCGGGGCGATCGGGAGCTTCGCGTCGCGGATCTCGGTGGCCAGGGCCCGTACCTGCTCGACCACCCGCGGGCCCGCCCCCGGGAGGCCGATGTCCGCCGCCACGATCCCCAGATCGGCCATCAAGTGGAGCAGGCGCTTTTTGACCTCGAGCGAGGGATCGCGGACCGAGGGGGACTGCAGGCCGTCGCGCAGCGTCTCGTCGTTCAGGTCCACGCGGGCGTGCGACCAGTCGAAGGCCGCCCCGCCCGCGCGGTTCCAGTCGTAGATCAGCTCGCGCTCGTCCATGGAGCAAGTGTTCACCCTCTCGACCCTTACCGTCAAGCGGGTTAGTGTGAATGCCGTGGAGCACGTCATTTCCCGCCTGCTCGCTCACGAGCGCGTCCGCGCGGCGCGCCATCACGTCGAGCGCACCGACGAGGTGACGCTTGCCCGTCAGGCGGCGCTGTCCGCGATCCCCTCGCCCACGGGGGCGGAGGGCCGGCGGGCCGGGCGGGTGGCGGAGCTGTTTCGCGAGGTCGGCCTCTCCGACGTCGCCGTGGATGGCGCCGGCAACGTGCACGGCTGGCTCGGCAAGAACGGCGCCGCACCCGTAGTCCTCGCCGCGCATCTCGACACCGTGTTCGGCCCCGAGGTGGACGTGCAGGTGGAGCGGCGCAGCCAGCGCCTCGAAGGGCCCGGCATCTCCGATAACGCCCGCGGGCTGGCCGCGCTCGTGGCCGTGGCGGAGGCCATGATCGTGGCGCGCGTGCCGACGGGCCGGCCGGTACTGTTCGCCGCCACCGTGGGCGAAGAAGGATCGGGGAACCTGCGGGGAGTGAAGCACCTGCTGAACGGGGGAAGCGACCCCGCCCCGGTCGCGTTCATCGCGTTGGACGGGGCGGGGATCGACCGCGTGATCCACCGCGCGCTTGGCTCACGGCGCTATCACGTCACGTTTCGCGGACCCGGCGGCCACTCGTGGGCGGCGTTCGGGGTGGCGAACCCGGCCAACGCGGTAGGGCGCGCCACCGCGCTGCTCGCCGACCTGCCGATTCAGCACGCGCCGCGGACGACCTGCGCCGTGGTGCGGCTGGGCGGCGGCACCGGCCTGAACTCGATTCCCCAGGAGGCGTGGCTCGACCTGGACCTCCGGAGCGAGGATCCCCGAGCGCTGGCGCAGCTCGACGTGACGGTGCGGGCCGCGCTCGACCGCGCCGCCGACGACGAGAACCGCCGCCGCACGCTCGACACGCCGCCGCTGCGGCTCGACATCCAGCTCCTGGGCGACCGGCCGTCGGGCGTCACGCCGCGGGCCCACCCCCTCGTGCAGGCCGCCGTGGCGGCGAACCGGGCCCTGGGCCGGGACGCCGAGTTGGCGAGCGCGTCCACCGATGCGAACGTCCCCATCTCCCTCGGCATCCCGGCCATCGCCCTCGGCGCGGGCGGCAAGGCGGGCGACGCGCACCTCGCCACCGAATGGTACGAAAACGTCGCAGGAGCGCTCGGGATCGTCCGAGCGCTCCTGGTGACGGCGGCGATGGCCGAGGTGGGCGTGGACTAGAGCTGCCGCACCGCGTCGAGCGACTCCCGGCTGTGGTTCCTCGCCCGGAGCTGCGATGAGTAGATGTGCCGCACGATGCCCGCGGTGTCGATCACGTAGGTTACCCGGCCCGGCAGGATCCCCAGTGTCTGCCGCACCCCGTACAGCCGGCGCACCGCGCCGTCCTTGTCGGAGAGCAGCCGGAACGGCAGTCCTTGGCTCCGCACGAACCGGCGGTGCGCCGCCACGGAATCGGCGCTCACCCCGATCACCTCGGCGCCGGCCGCCGCGAACTCATCGTAGCTGTCCCGAAACGCCCGCGCCTCGACCGTACACCCGGGCGTCTGGTCCTTGGGATAGAAGTACAGTACCACCGTGGTCCGGCCGATCACGTCCCCGAGGCGCACCGGCGTGCCGGTCTGATCGGGCAGCGTGAAGTCGGGAGCTGAGTCTCCCACCCGCACTGGCTTCGTGTCGCTCATGGTCTCACCAATCTAATGGGCTGCCCCGGCGCCCCCGGGCATGCCTTTGCTCTTGTGCATCAGGAGCAGCAGCGGCAACGACAACACGAAGCAGGCCCCGAACAACAGAAACAGCTGCTCGAACGAGAGCATCAGGGCCTGGCGCGTCACCTGACCGTTCAGCACCATCAGCGCCTTGGACTCGGCGAGCGGCGCCGGCGTTCCGGTGGCGACGAGCCGCGCCACGATGGCGCCCAGCCGCTCGCGCGTCACCTCGCTGTACTGGGTCACGTTGGCGATGAGGTCAGCGCGATGGATCGCGGCGAACCGCTGCACCAGCGTGGCCGAGATCGCGATCCCCACGCTGCCGCCAAGCTGGCGCATCAGGTTGAAGAGCCCGGTCCCGTTCGGGATCCTGGCCATCGGCAGGTCCGCGAGCGCCAAGTTCGTGAGCGGCACGAAGATCAACCCGAGCCCCACGCCGCGGAAGATCAGCGGCCAGAAGAAGTCCGACATGCCGCTGTCGGTCGTGAAATGGGCGTGCTTCCACATCGACAGCGCGAAGATGGACACGCCGGCAAGGATCGACAGCCGCGCGTCGAACTTGCCCGCGGTGCGGCCCATCACAGCCATCGTGAACGCGCTCGCGAGCGCCCCGGGGAGAATCACGAAGCCGGTCTGCTCCGCCGTGAAGTTCTGGAGGTTCTGCAAGTAGACGGGAAGCACGAACACCGTGGCGTAGAGACAGACCCCCAGCACGCCGCCGAACACGACGCCCACGGCGAGCTGGCGGCTCTTCAGGATGCGCAGGTCCACCACCGGGTGCTCCGTCGTGAGCTCGTGCCACACGAAGGCGATGAGGGACAACGCGCTGATCACGGCGTAGGTAGTGACCTCGCGCGAGTCAAACCAGTCGAGCCGCTCTCCGCGCTCGAGCATGACCTGCAGCGTCCCGACGCCGGCCGCAAGCAGCAGCAGACCGATGTAATCGACGCGCTCGGCCTTCTGCTGGAAGCGCGAGTTCTGGATGAAGCTGAGCGACAGGGCGAGCGCCAGCATCCCGATCGGAATGTTGATGTAGAAGATCCACGGCCAGCCGAACGCATCGGTGATGTAGCCGCCCAGCGTGGGGCCGAGGGTGGGGCCCACCATCACGCCGACGCCGAAGATCGCCATCGCCGTCCCGTATTCTTCGCGCGGGAACTCCTCGTACAGGATGGCCTGCGAGGTGGAGAGCAGCGCGCCCCCGCCGAGCCCCTGCACGATGCGCCAGAACACCAGCGCCGTGAGCGAGTGCGCGTTGCCGCAGAAGAACGACGCCGCGACGAACAGCGCGATCGAGCCCGCGAAGTAGCGCCGCCGCCCGAAGTACGCCGACAGCCAGCCGGTGATCGGCAGGATGATCACGTTCGCCACGATGTAGCCGGTGGACACCCAGGCGATCTCGTCGAGGGTGGCGCCCAGGTTCCCCATCATGTGCGGGATCGCCACGTTCACGATGCTCGTGTCCAAGAGCTCGAGCACGGAGGCGAGCGACACCGTGATCGCGATGATGTAGCGATAGCGGTACCGGTCCGCGTCGGCGGTGAGCGCGGGGAGAACGGCCGTGGCCACGGGGCGCTACTTGGTCTTGATGGTGACCACGACGCTCATGCCCGGCCGGAGCGGGCGCTCGGAATCGTTCTGGCCGTCGAGCCGGATCCGCACCGGAACGCGCTGCACGACCTTCGTGAAGTTGCCGGTCGCGTTGTCGGGGGGGAGGAGCGAGAACCTCGCCCCGGTCGCGGGCGACAGGCTCTCCACGTGACCCGCGAAGTGGCGGCCCGGGTAGGCGTCCACGGTGAAGTCCACGGGATCGCCCGCGGTGACGTCGGCCGTCTCGGTCTCCTTCAGGTTCGCCGTCACCCAGACGTCCTCGAGCGGGACGAGGCTCATGAGCGGCTGGCCCGCCTGCACCAGTTGGCCGACCTCGACGCTCTTCTTGCTCACGACGCCGTTGGTCGGAGCGGTGATCTGAGTGTACGACAGGTTGAGCGCCGCCTGGTCGCGCGCGGCGCGGGCCGCGGCCACCCGGGCGTCGGCGCCGACCAGGGCCGCCTGCGCTGCCGCCAGCGCCGCGTCGGCCGCCTGCGCCGCCGCTTGGGCGGCGTCGAGCTGCTGCTTCGAGACGATGTCCTGCGCCGCGAGCGGCGCGAGCCGCTCCAGGTCGGCGTGCGCCTTCTGGGCGTTGGCCTGGGCCTGCGCCACCTGCGCATCGGCCTGACCCACGCGCGCCCGGTTGCTCACCGCCGCGAGCGCGACGCCCAGATCGGCGTCGGCCTGGGCGAGACGCACCCGGTAATCCCGGTCGTCGAGCACGACGAGCGTGTCCCCCGCCTTCACCCGGAAGTTGTCGTCCACCCGCACCTCGGTCACGAACCCGCCGACCTTCGGCAGGATGGGGATGATGTGCCCGTCCACCTGGGCATTGTCGGTGGAGACGTGGCTCAGGCTGAAGATCCAGTGCCGCAGCCCCACCGCGACGAGCCCCAGCAGCGCGATGCCCATGATGAGAAACACGGTCCGCTTCCGGCCGGCGGGCTTGGCTGGTGCGGGCGGCGGCTCGTGGGCGGCGGGCGTGGGGCGCGTGCCCCGCGGTTGCGTCTCTCGTTCGATCGTCGTTGCCATGTCGTCACTCATCGGGTGTGCGGTTAGTGAAGCGTCCGGGCCACGCCGGCCGCGCGCGCCAGGGAGATCCGGGCGAGGGCGGCGGCGAAGCGGGCGTCGATGTCCGAGTCGCGGGCGCGAATCAGGTTCGACTGGGCGTTGATGACTTCGATGTTGCCGGCGACGCCGGCCTTGAAACGCTCGCGCGACTGGGCCAGCTCGTCTTCGGCGAGCCGCAGCTGCTCCGCGGCCACCGCCTGCTGCGCCTGGGCGGAGCGCATGTCGAGCAGCGCGGCATCCACCTCCGCCGCGATCTGGCGACGCAGGTCGGCCTCGCGTACCTGCGCCTCGCGCACGACGGCGTCCTGCTCCGCCAGCCGTGCCTCGCGGCGGAAGCCGTCGAGAATCGGCACGCTCACCTGGAGCGCGAGCTGGCGCGTGGCGATGGCGGCCGGCACCGTGGGACCATTCACGCCGTAGTCGGCGGCGAGCACGAGCCGCGGGAGCCGCTCCGCCCGGATCGCCGAGCCGGTCTGCCGCGCCGCCGCGCCGCGCGCCTGCTCGGCCGAGAGCTCCGGCCGGTTTTCAAGCGCCGCCGCGACGCCCGAATCCCGCTCCGCCGGCACGTCGGCGGCGCCGAGCGCTGCGGTGAGCGTATCGGTCAGGACGGGTGGCGTCGCGGGATCGAGCCCCAGGGCCCGCGTCACGTCGATGCGGGCCCGATCCAGCTGGTTGCGCGCGACGATGAGCAGGCCCTCCGCCGTCACGAGCTGCGCCCGCGCGCGCGTCACGTCAATCGCGGCGCTCACGCCGGCGGCCTTCTGCGCCTGCGCCAATCCCACGAGCTCCGCCGCCACGCTCGAATCGGCCTGGCGCGCGGCGACGGCCGCCTGCCCCCGCGCGGCGCGCAGGTACGCGAGCGCCGCCGCCGCGGCCGAGCTTTCGACGGTCACGCCGCGTTCGGCACGGCTCCCGTCCGCCTGCGCCCCGGCGGCGCGGACCCGCACCACGCTCGACCAGTCGAACAACGTCTGGGTCGCGTCGAAGCGCGCGTCGTAGTTGTTGAACGGGCCGACGAGCTCCGGGAACCCGGGGAACGAGATGCCTATCGAGCGCGAGTTGAACGACCGGTTCAACCAGAAGCCCCCGACCGACAGCGACGGCAACAGTGCCGACCGTGCCTGCCGCACCCGGGCGTCCGCTTCGTCGGCCCTGAGCGTCGCCAGGGCGACGACCGGCACCTCGCCCGCCGCGAGCCGCACGGCGTCGGCGAACGACAGCTTGAGCGGCGACGGCGCGGGCGCCTGCGCCGCGAGCGGCACGGCGAGGAGCGCTACGAGCACGGCAGCCAATCGCAGACTATGGCTTCGCGATACCATGGAGATACAGGTCGATGTGAGTGTCGAGATACTTCTGGACGTTGAAGCCTTCGGGCATGCACGACGCGAAGGCACGGCGCGCCACCACGGCGTGCATCAGCGGCGACATCGCGAGCTTTGCGGCGATCGTCACGTCCACGGGCCGGAACTCGCCGTTCTTCATGCCGCGCTCGATCACGCCCGCCATGAGGCGGTGCCCGCGGGTCACGACCTCGTCGTAGTAGAACCGCGTCAGCTCGGGGAAAGTTGCCGCCTCGGCCATCATCAGCTTGGGGATGCCCGCGAGCGCCGTCTCCCCCACGAGGCGCCAGTATTCCCGCACCAGCCGCTCGACCAGCTCGCGCGCGCTCCCGGTGAACGAGCGCGCCAAGGCCTCGCCCTGGGCGATCACCGGCACGATCGTCTCCCGCACCACGGCTTTGAACAGCGCTTCCTTGCTTTCGAAGTAGAGGTACAGCGTGCCCTTGGTCACGCCCGCCCGGCGCGCCACGTCGGCGAGCTTCGTGGCCGCGAACCCGCGCTCCACGAACAGCTCGAGCGCCGCGGCGACGATCTCCGCCGGCCGCGCCTGCTTGCGGCGGTGCCAGCGAGGCGACGTTTTCGGCTTCGAGCGCGTGACGGCGTGACCCACGGGCGGACCTCCCAAAGTTAGTTACTGAACGGTCAGTAACTAAGATTGGTTCCGCGACGGCGTCAAGGGGAGCGACTCAAGTACGTCCGGTGAGTCGATCAAGTTCCCACCTGCCAATCACTTGGGCGTTGCATCCGCGCCACGCTCCCGGTAGTACACGACCAGCCCGGTGCTCGGCGGCGTCGCGCCCACCTGGCGCAGCAGGGTGACGAGCTGGCCGCGATGGTAGGTGGAGTGGTCGACGGCGTGGCGAAACATCTGCCGGAACGTGTGGCGGTAGGCACCGCCCGTGCTCGGGCGCACTTCGATCGTGTCGTCCAGGCGCGCCGGGTCAAAGTCGGCGAGGAATGCCGCGCGCTCGGTCTCCAGCGCCTCCCAGCGTGCCCGCGCGGCCTCGAGCGTCGCCAGGTCCTTGCCCTGCGCCACGGCGGGATTTGGCCGCCCGAGCCAGCGGTTGAGCCACAGCTCTTCGGCCCACACGATGTGACACAGCGTGCCGTGGATGCCGCCGTGGCTGCTCTGCAGATCGCGGAAGTACGGCTCGGCGGGGAGGGCAGCGAGCGCCGCGAAGAGTTTCCGGTTGGCCCACGCGTTGTAGGCGAACAGCTCCCGCACCTCGGCGACGCTCACGTCGGCGACTTCGTCAGTTGATATCGAACGGCGTGCTCGCGGCACCCGCAGTGCCGCCGGCCGTGGCCGACAACCGGTAGCCGCTCCCAAGGAGGTCAATCTTCAAGTCGGGGAACTGGGCGACCCCGTTGACTGCCGGTAGCATGGTGGTGCCCGAGAGGGTGGCGCCGCTCGTGCCCGTGCCCGCCATGATGGCCACGGTCACGCTGCCGGTGAAGTCCGTCGCGGCGTTGCCGAGTGCATCGAACGCGGCGACCCGCACGTTAGGCTTGATGGTTGCGCCGGCGGTTGCGTTACTCGGCTGTACGCTGAACACGAGCAGGGTCGCGGGCCCCGGCGCGAT
>JAEHDT010000231.1 GCA_016880225.1 Gemmatimonadota bacterium
TCGATCGCGAGCGCACCAAGCTCGAGAAGTACCTGTCGGGCATCAAGAACATGGGCCGGCTGCCGGGGGCGCTGTTCGTGGTGGATTCCAAGAAGGAGCGCATCGCGGTCGCCGAGGCGAACAAGCTGAGCATTCCGGTGGTCGCGATCGTGGACACGAACGCCGATCCCGACCTGATCACCGTGCCGATCCCCGGCAACGACGACGCGATCCGCGCGGTCTCGCTGATCACGGCCGCGCTGTCGGACGTGATCGGGGAGGCGCGCCACCAGATGCCGCTGCGCGAGGCCCCCGAGGAAGGCGAAGGGGTGACGTACTCGACGGAGACCGGCATAGAGGGCGAGGCGGAGGGCGACAAGAAGAAGAAGCCGGCGCGGCGCAAGCGGCGGCCCAAGCCGGAGGCGATCGCGGCCCGGCTCAAGACGGAAGAGATGCCGGCCCCGGCGGAATCGAGCGGCACGGGCGAAGGCTAGCACGCCGAACCACGGGTTCGGCTGGACGAACCGACCGCCGCCCTTCGAGCCCTACGGCGCGAGGGCGGCGTTTTCATGAGGAGTGAGGAGCGTGACGACAGTGAAAGAGATTCCGGCGAAGCTCGTGGCGGAGCTGCGCGCCCGCACGGGCGCCGGCATGATGGACTGCAAGAAGGCCCTCGAGGAGACGGGAGGCGACCTGGACAAGGCCGTCGACGTGCTTCGCAAGAAGGGCGCCGCCAAGGCGGACAAGCGGGCGGGGCGTGAGGCGTCCGAGGGCGTGATCGGATCCTACATCCACCACGACGGCGCGATCGGCGTGCTGGTCGAGCTGAATTGCGAGACCGACTTCGTGGCGCGCACCGAGGACTTCAAGGCGCTCGCCAAGGACGTGGCGCTGCACGTCGCGGCGGCGAAGCCACTGGCTGTGCGTATCGAGGACCTCCCGGCCGACCTGGTCGAGCGGGAGCGCCAGGTATACCAGGCGCAGGTCGCCGAGCAGAAGAAGCCCGAGAACATCCGGGGCAAGATCGTAGACGGGATGCTGAAGAAGTTCTACGAGGAGAACGTGCTGCTCGAGCAGAAGTTCGTGAAGGACGACACGCGCACCGTGGGCGACCTCGTCAAGGAGCTCGCGGCCAAGACGGGCGAGCACGTATCGGTGCGGCGCTTCGCCCGCCTGGAGCTCGGGGGCAACTAGCAGTGGCGACGGCTGCCCGCCCGCGCCTCGCGTACCCGCGCGCCTTGCTCAAGATCTCGGGCGAGGCGTTCGCGGGTGAGCGGGGCGCGGGCGGGGGCATCGATTTCGGCTTCATCGACCGACTCGGAGACGAGCTCAAGCGCGTCGCCGGGAGCGGCGTGCAGTTGGGCCTGGTGGTGGGCGGCGGCAACATCGTGCGCGGCAGCGCGGCCAGCGAGCAGGGCATGGATCGCGTGTCCGCCGACTACATGGGAATGCTCGCCACCGTGATCAATGCCCTGGCGCTGCAGGACATTCTGGAGAAGAAGGGCGTCGACACCCGCGTGATGACCGCGATCCGCATGGAGGAGCTGGCGGAACCCTATATCCGGCGGCGCGCGGTCCGGCACCTGGAGAAGGGCCGTATGGTGATCTTCGCCGGCGGGACGGGGAACCCCTACTTTTCCACGGATACCGCGGCGGTGCTGCGGGCGCTGGAGGTCGAAGCGAAGGTGCTGCTCAAGGCGACCAACGTGGACGGCGTTTACACCGCCGATCCGAAGAAGGACCCGAAGGCCGAGTTCCTGCCGGAGCTGTCGTTCCGCGACGCGCTCGTGAACGGCTACGCCGTGATGGACGCGAACGCGTTCGGACTGTGCAAGGAGAACCAGCTGCCGATCGTCGTCTTCAACATCAACCAGCCCGGCGCGACGGCCAGGGTTCTGGCCGGCGAGCGCGTCGGCACTACCGTGCGATGAGCCCTCCCACCCTGGCGGACCACGTCAAGCAGGCGAAGCAGGCGATGGACAAGGCGGTGGAAGCCGTGAAGCGCGAGTTCTCCACCGTCCGCACCGGCAAGGCGACGACCTCGCTGCTCGACCTGGTGCGGGTCGAGGCCTACGGCAGCGAGGTGCCCCTGAACCAAGTGGCGAGCGTGGCGGCCCCCGAGCCCAAGCTCCTCACCATCCAGCCCTGGGACAAGTCGGTGCTGAAGGCGATCGAGAAGGCGATCCTCGCCTCGGACCTGGGTCTCACGCCCTCGAACGACGGCAACATCATCCGGATCCCGCTGCCGCCGCTCACCGAGGAGCGTCGGAGGGAGCTGGTGAAGGTGGTCCACAAGTTCGCCGAAGAGGGTCGAGTGGCGGTGCGCCACGCGCGAACCGAGGCCATCAGCCGGATCAAGAAGACCGAGCACGTCTCCGAGGACGAGAAGAAGCACACCGAGAAGGAGATCCAGAAGTTGCACGACGACCATCTGCGGCTGGTGGACGAAGTGGTGAAGGGCAAGGAAGCGGAGATCATGGAAGTCTGAGATGACCGACGACCTCCTCGCGCAGATCCGCGTCGCCGGGGGCGTGCCGCGCCACGTCGCCGTCATCATGGACGGCAACGGGCGCTGGGCGCGGGAACGCGGCCTGCCCCGGCCGTTCGGCCACCGGGCCGGCATGAAGGCGGTGCGCGAGGTGGTGGAGGGGGCGATCGAGGCGGGGGTGGAGGTGCTCACGCTGTTTGCGTTCTCGGAAGAGAACTGGCAGCGCCCGGTGACCGAGATCTCCGCCCTGATGCAGCTGCTCGAGGAGTACATCGCGCGCGAAGTGGCCGAGCTCCACTCCCAGGGCGTCGCGGTGCACGTCCTGGGCGACCGTGAGCGGCTCGCGCCCGGGGCGCGGGCGGCGGTGGAGCGCATCGAGCGGGAAACGCGCGATGGGCAGCGGCTCGCGCTCAACCTGTGCATCTCGTACTCGTCGCGCGCGGAGCTGGCGCGGGCGGCGCGACTCATCGCGGAAGACGTGCTGAAGGGCGTGAAGCGGCTCGAGGACATCGACGAGGAGGCGGTGCGCGAACGCCTCTACACGGCGCCGTGGCGCGACCCCGACCTCCTGATCCGCACGTCGGGCGAGTACCGCGTTTCGAATTTCCTCCTCTGGCAGCTCGCCTACGCCGAGCTCTACATCACGCCGGTGCTGTGGCCCGACGTCACGCGCCGCGACCTGTTCCAGGCCATCCTCGACTACCAGCGGCGCGACCGCAGGTTCGGGAGGGTCACGGCATGATCTCGCGAAACCTCGTCGTGCGCATCGCGTTCGCCGTGCCGGCGATCGCCGTCTCCGTCGTGTTGCTGTGGCTGGGCGGGTGGCCCCTCGCCGTCGTGCTCGCGATCCTGGGCATGCTCGGTACGCGCGAGGTGTACGACCTCGCGAAACGGCAGGGGGTCGAGCCCATCGAGTGGGTCGGATTCATCATCGCCGCCGCCTGCCCCCTCGCCACGTACTGGGTGAAGGGTTATGCCGACTGGGAGCCCGTCGTCTACGCCGCCGCCCTGTGGCTCCTGGTGCTGCTCGCCGTGGCCGCCGCGCGGGGGCCGGCGCGACGCCCGCTCGCGGCGGTGGCGGTGACCGTCTTCGGCGGCCTGTATGCTTCGGCGCTCCTCTCGTTTCTCATCGCCATTCGCCATGGCCCCCACGCCGATGCGCACCCGCGAGGCTCCATCGCCCTGGCGCTTATGCCGCTCGTCATCACGTGGGTGGGCGATACGTGCGCCATGGCGGCGGGCCGCCTCGTGGGCGGGCCGAAGCTCGCGCCGGTGCTCTCGCCCAACAAGACGTGGGCAGGCGCCATCGGCGGCGCCGGTGGCGCCCTGGTCGCGGCCATCGCGTACGGACCGCTCGTGCTCGACCGCATGGCGTTCGGGTTGCCGCAGTGGCAGCTCATCACGCTCGGCCTGGTGGTGGCCCTCGCGGCCCAGGTGGGCGACGTGGCCGAGTCGTTGTTCAAACGCGAGGCGGGCGTGAAGGACTCGTCGACGCTCATCCCGGGGCACGGCGGCGTGCTCGACCGGGTCGACTCGCTGTACTTCGTCCTGCCCATCACGGCGGGGTTGCTCCGAATCTTCGGGCTGGCATGAGCGTCGGCGTCGCGATCCTCGGGTCCACGGGCTCGATCGGCTGTACGGCATTGCAGGTGCTCGCTCGCCAGCGGGACCGATTCCGGGTAACCGCCCTCACCGCCCATTCCAACGCGGCGCTGCTGCAGCGGCAGGCCGCCGAATGGAAGCCGGCGTACGTCGGAATCGTCAATGGAGGGAACGGGGAGGAGGGAAGAGGGAAGGGGAGCGGTACGCAATGCCTCGTCGACGCGGCGACGCGCCCGGACGTGGACATCGTCGTGAACGGCATCGTGGGAGCGGCGGGCCTGGAGGCGACGCTCGCGGCGTTGCGCTCGGGGAAGCGTGTGGCGCTCGCCAACAAGGAGACGCTGGTGATGGCGGGCGAGCTCGTGACCCGGGCGGCGTGGGAGGGCGGCGGCGAGATCGTGCCGGTGGACTCGGAGCACAGCGCCGTGCTGCAGTGTATCACAGGGCGGCAATCTGCCGACGTCGCGCGTCTCATCCTCACGGCCTCGGGCGGGCCGTTCCGCACCTGGAGTCCGGCGCGCGTCGCCGACGCGACCGTGGACGAGGCGCTGCGGCATCCAACCTGGAAGATGGGCAAGAAGATCAGCGTCGATTCCGCCACGCTCGTCAACAAGGCACTCGAGGTGATCGAGGCGCACTTCCTGTTCGGGCTGCCCTACGCGGGCATCGACGTCGTGGTCCACCCGCAATCGGTGGTGCACGCGTTCGTCGAATTCGTGGATGGGTCGGTGCTCGCCCAGATGGGTTTCCCCACCATGGAGCTGCCGATCCTGTATGCCCTCACGCACCCGGCTCGGGTGCCGGACGCCGGAGCGCGGCGCTTCGACCCCGTGGTGGCGGGCAGCCTGACCTTCGAGCCGGTGCACGCCGAGCTGTATCCCGCCTACGGGTTGGGTCGCGCCGCCGCAACGGCGGGCGGCACCGCGCCGACGGCGTTCAACGCGGCAAACGAGGTGGCCGTCGAGTTGTTCCTCCAGGGGAAGATCCGCTTCGGACGGATCGCAGAGACGATCGCGCGTGTGCTCGAGACGCACACCGCCGGCCCCGCCGAGTCGCTCGCCGCGGTACGCGCGGCTGACAGCGCCGCGCGCCGCCTGGCGCGGGAGGCCGCGTGCTCCTGACCATCGGCGCGGTCGTCGTCGTCCTCGGCGTCCTGATCTTCGTGCACGAGATGGGGCACTTTGTCGCGGCGAAGGCCGTGGGGATCCAGGTGCTGCGGTTCTCGCTCGGGTTCGGCCGTCCCGTGCTCAGTTGGCGCCGTGGCGAGACCGAGTACTGGATCTCCTGGCTGCCGCTCGGTGGTTACGTCAAGATGGCCGGGCTCGAGGACGAGGGAATCGCAGGCGGTCTGGAGGGCGGCAAGGCCGACGTGCCGGTCGATCCCGCCCGCGCGTTCGACCGCCAGCCGGTGTGGAAGCGCACCATCGTGATCCTCGCCGGCGTGACGATGAACGTGTTGTTCGCCTTTTTCGTCTACAGCGGGATCGCGGCGACGGTCGGCTCCCCGGAGCTCGCGAGCACCGAAATCGACTCCGTGACGGCGAGCGGGCTGCCGCGGGGCACCGAAGAGCTGGCGAGCCTCAAGTTCGGCGACCGCATCCTGCGCGTGAACGGCGACACGGTACGGTCGTGGAACGCGCTGCTCGATCATTTCCTCGCGGGCCCCACCGAGCTGCGGATCGAGGTCGCGGGCCGCGAACGTCCCATCGTCGTGCGGCTCCCGGACGGCGGGCTCGCCACCCGGCAGGCGCTGGCACAGGCGCTGGTGCGGCTCGATCCCGCTCGGCTCGGCATTCTCGAGCCGGGTCGCCCCGCCATCCGCGCCGGTCTCAAGCCGGGGGACGTGCTGGTGCGCGCCAACGGGGACACGCTGCGCTCCTGGACCGGGGTGCTCCACGTCGTGTGGTCGAGCCCCGGCAAGCCCGTCCGGTTCGACGTCCTGCGCGGCGGCACGGCGCTGCAGGTCACCGTGGTGCCCGAGACGAGGACGGAGACCGATCCCGCCTCGCCGCGCCCTCATACCTACGGCGCCATCGGCGCCGGTCAGGATCCGCCCACGATCCACGTGCGCGAGCCGGTGGGGCGCGCCGTGGTCTCGGGGTTTCAGGAGACGTGGGGCCGCGCGCTCGTCGTCGTGGGATTCCTCAAGGGGCTCGTGCTGCGCGAGACGTCGGTACGCGACGTCGGCGGCATCCTCACGGTAGGGCAGATCTCGGGCCAGGTGGCCCGGCTCGGGCTCGACTGGTTCCTCACGTTCCTCGCGTTCTTCTCGGTCAACCTGGCGGTGCTCAATCTGCTGCCGATCCCGATCCTCGACGGCGGCCAGCTGGTGTTCCTCATCGCCGAGGCGGTGCGTCGCAAGCCCCTGTCGCTCAAGCTGCGGATGGTGCTGACACAAGTCGGCTTCGTGGTGCTGCTCGCGATCATGATCCTCGCCTTGACCAACGATGCCCTTCGGATCCTCCCCCGTTAGGGACGCGCTCGAGAGCTATCTCGCGGGTCGGGTGACGGCGGAACGGCTCGTGATCGCGGTGGCGGCGGCGTACTATGGGAACGAGGGACGCGGCATGCGGGATGGCCTCGGCCCGCTGATCGAGATCATCGATCGAGCGTCGCCCGGAATCGTCGAGCTGGGGAGCGTGACGGGCGAGCCGGGGTTCGACGTTCGGCTCGCCGAGCGCCGGTTCCCGCGGCAGCACGAGGCGGACCTGCGACGCGCGGCGGAGGCGTACCTCGCGAGCGAGCGCACCACCGGCGTGATCACCCCGCTCGCTCGCGGGGCGACGAGTCCCGGCATGCTCGCACGGATCGTCGGAGCGATCCGCCGCCTGTTCAGCGCGTCAGCCTGACCAGGAGCGCCACCAGCAGGACCAGTCCCACCCCTACCGCCACCAGCACCCACCGTCGTGCGCCTGGTCGGCCGCGCGCCTCCACGCGGACTACGTCGGCGAGCAGCCGTGTCGCGTCGCGGTAGCGGTCGTCGGGATGTTTGGCCAGGCACTTCATCACCAGGCGCTCGAACCGCCTGGAGAGATCGGGCCGCTTCTTGCGGAGCGAGGGCGGCGCATCCTCCACGTGCATCCGTGCCAGCTCGAACCAGTCGCCGGAGGTGAACGGCACCTCACCCGTCGCCGCCTTGTAGAGGGTCACCCCCAGAGCGTAGAAGTCGAGGCGCGGGTCGAGCGGCCGGCCTTGCGCCTGCTCCGGCGAGAGGTACTGCGGCGTCCCGATCGTCATGTTCACGCCGGTCGAGGCGACGTACCCTGAGATCGCGCGGGCGATGCCGAAGTCGGTGATCACGGCGCTGCCGTCTGCGTGGATCAGGATGTTGTCGGGCTTCAAGTCGCGGTGGATCACCCCGCGGGCATGGGCGAACTCGAGCCCCCGCGCCACGTCGCCTGCGATGCGGACGAGGTCGCTCTCGGGCAGGGGGCCCTCGCGCGCGAGCCGGGCGGCCAGTGAATCGACGCACAAGTCCATGGCGAAGTAGACGTGCTCCCCGGTCCGGCCGACGGAACGGATGCGGATGATGTTCTTGTGGTCGAGTTTGGCGGCGGTCTCGGCCTCGTTGCGGAACCGGGCCTCGAACTGGGGGTCGCCGGCGTAGCGCGGCATCAGCACCTTGACCGCCACGGGGGTGCCGGCCGGCTCCCGTGCCGCGAACACCCAGGCGAAGCCCCCCTCGCCGAGCAGGCGCTCGATCAGGTAGGGGCCGACGGAGCGGCCGACCAGGTCGGTGGACGCCGTGGGCGCGTGGGTCACGAGGGCTTTACAAACACATGCGGGTGGTCTAAGTTACTGCGCTCTCAACAATTAGGGAACAGGATCAGATGTACGACAAGACGACGCCGGTCCGGAAGTACGGGCGGCACGAGGGAGACACGGGGTCCACCCCGGTCCAGATCGCGCTGCTCACCGAGCGGATCAACAGCCTCACCGATCATTTCCGGGTGCACGCCAAGGACTTCCACGGGCAACGCGGGCTCCTGCGGATGGTGTCGCAGCGGCGCCGCCTGCTCGAGTACCTGAAGCGCGCCGACCTGGAACGTTATCGGCAGCTCATCGACGAGCTGGGTCTCCGCCATTAACAGCGCTGGCGTCGCGCCGGGCGCCCCGGAAGAGCACCGGGGCGCCTCGCGCATTTCTTTGTGCTCTAGACAGGCCACATGGTGAAACACGTCGAACGCAACTTCGCGGGACGCGCCCTGAAGCTCGAGGCGGGTCGGCTGGCCAAGCAGGCCGCCGGATCCTGCCTCCTGCAGTTCGGGGAGACGGTCGTCCTCGCCACGGTGACGGTGTCGGACAACGTCTCGACCCTCCCGTTCTTTCCCCTTACCGTCGAATACCGTGAGAAGAGCTACGCCGCCGGCAAGATTCCCGGCGGCTTTTTGAAGCGCGAAGGTCGGCCCTCCGACGAGGAAATCCTCTCGGCGCGGGTCACGGACCGCTCGATCCGCCCGCTCTTCCCGGACGGCTTCAAGAACGAGGTGCAGGTCTTCATCTACGTGCTGTCGGCCGATCAGGAGAACGACGCCGACGTGCTCGGGGTGACGGCGGCCTCGGCGGCCCTCACGATGTCGAAGGTGCCGTGGAACGGTCCGATCGCCGCGGTGCGGGTGGGCCGCGTCGAGGGGGCGTGGATCTTGAACCCCACGTTCCAGCAGCTCGAGTTCTCCGACGTGGACATGGTGGTATCGGGGTCGGCCGATTCGATCGTGATGGTCGAGGGCGGCGCCCTGGAGCTCACGGAGCCCGAGATCGTGAAGGGGCTCGAGGTCGCCCATAAGGGCATCCGCGAGCTGCTCGACGCGACGCGGGAGCTCGTGGCCGAGGTGCAGCAGCCGAAGATGGAATGGACCAAGGTCGAGCCGCCGGCGGGCCTCGTGGGGCGCGTGAAGGAGTTGGCGGAGGCTCGGGTCGCCGAAGCGCTCAGGCTGCCGGAGAAGGCGGAGCGGGCGCAGGCCCTGGGGGCGCTGAAGGCCACGATCCAGGAGCAGCTCGCGGCCGAGTTCCCCGACAACGTGAAGGACGTCGCGAACACGATCGAGGACATCGAATACCGCACCATGCGGGAGCAGGTCCTGACCCATGGTGAGCGGGTGGACGGCCGGGATCTCGACACGGTACGGCCGATCAGCTGCGAAGTGGGGGTGCTGCCCCGCACGCACGGCTCGGCGCTGTTCACGCGCGGCCAGACGCAGGCGCTCGTGTCGGTGACGCTGGGCACGACGCGGGACGAGCAGCGCATCGACTCGATCGACGTAGCGCAGGAAACGACCAAGTCGTTCATGCTGCACTACAACTTTCCGCCGTTCTCGACCGGCGAGGTGAAGCCGATCCGCGGGACATCACGGCGTGAGGTGGGACATGGGGCGCTCGCCGAGCGCGCGCTGCAGGCGTTGCTTCCGCCGTACGAGCAGTTCCCCTACACGCTCCGCATCGTGTCCGACATTCTCGAATCGAACGGCTCGTCGTCGATGGCCACGGTGTGCGGCGGGTCGCTGGCTCTGTTCGACGCGGGCGTGCCGATGACGGCCGCGTGCGCCGGTGTGGCGATGGGCCTGGTCAAGGAGGGCGCCAAGGTCGCGGTGCTGACCGACATCCTGGGCACCGAAGATCACCTTGGTGACATGGACTTCAAGGTGGCGGGCACGGCCCAGGGGATCACCTCGATCCAGATGGACATCAAGATCCAGGGTCTCGACCTCTCGATCATGTCCACCGCCCTCGAGAAGGCGCGGAACGCCCGGCTCCACGTGCTTGCCGAGATGGCCAAGGTGCTTCCGGCGCCGCGTGCGGCCCTGAGCCCCTTCGCGCCGCGCATCATCACGATCCAGATCAAGCCGGACAAGATCGGGGACATCATCGGGCCGAAGGGCAAGACCATCCGGGGCATCCAGGACGCCACGGGTGCCAAGATCTCGGTCGAGGATTCCGGCCTGGTGACTATCGCCGCCGTCGGTGGCGAGGCAGGCGAGAAGGCCCGCGACATGATCGCCGCCATCGTCGCCGA
>JAEHDT010000232.1 GCA_016880225.1 Gemmatimonadota bacterium
GAGGCGCCGTTCGCCGTGCCGCTGCGGCTGCGGGCGGCGGCGCGCGGCAACGTGCGGGAGGGGCCCGGTGCCGGGTACCGGGTGCTCTTCACGGTGGAGCCTGGGGCGGCACTCACCGGCTACTCCACGGTCGATCAGTGGGTGCGCGTAGCCGACGAGGGCGGGCGCGCCGGCTGGATCTTCGTCACGCTCGTCGGGCGGCGCGAGCTCGGCGAGCGCTAACGCGACGCGCGCTGCACGCGGTCGCGTCCCTCCCGTTTCGCCTGGTACAGCGCCGCGTCCGCGACGGCGAGCAGCGCCTCCGCCGCGTCGGCGTCGCCGGGGAACTGAGCCAGCCCGATGCTGAGCGTGAGCTTCCCGCCCACGAGCGCATCGCCGGCGAGCCGGGCGCGGATCCGCTGAGCCGTTGCCGCCGCACCCGCGGCCTCGGTCTCGGGCATCAGCACCACGAACTCCTCTCCCCCGTAGCGCGCCGCGCAGTCCACGTCGCGGGTCGCCTCCTTCAAGATCGTCGCGACCCGCGCCAGCGCCTCGTCGCCGGCCAGGTGGCCGTAGGCGTCGTTGTACTGCTTGAAGTGATCCACGTCGGCCATCAGCAGGGCGCACGGATGCTCGAGCCGGTGCGAGCGTCGCACCTCGTTCGCGAGCGTCTCCATCAGGTAGCGGCGGTTGTACAGGCCGGTGAGGTGGTCGGTGATGGAGAGCCGCTCGAGCTCGCGCCGGCTCTCGCGCAGCCGCTTCACCATGTCGTTGAACACCTCCGTGACGTAGCCCAGCTCGCCGCCGCTCATCACCGGCAGGTCAACCTCGAGGTCCCCTTCCGCCACTCTGGCGGCGCCCCGCGTCAGCCGGTCGAGCGGGCGGGTGATCAGGAGGCCGAGGAAGTAAGCGAGCAGGCCGACGCCCACGAGCAGCGCCGTCACGATCAGCACCGTCACGTTGCGGAGCCGGGTCACCTGGCGGTAGGCCTCGGCGGCCGGAATTTCGGCGAGCACCGCCCAGTCGAGCCGCGGCACGCGCTTCAGAACGCCCACGACCTCGCCGCCCGTCAGGCCGCGGTACTCGACCGTGGCGCCCTCGTGCCCGAGCAGCCGCTTCACCTCCGCGGCTTCCATGGTGGCGCGCCTCAGGTCGCTGGCGGCGGCGCGCGAGCCCACGAGCGGACGGCCGTCCACGGTGACGAGATACACCTCACCCGACTCCCAGCCGGCGAAGCGCCGCAGCAGGCGCTGCACGGCGGCGAGGTCGAGCTTGGCCGTGAGGGCGCCGAGCAGCCGCCCGCCCGTCTGGTAGATGGGCACCATGAACACCACGATTCCCTTGGCGAGCGTGCTGTCCCAGTACGCCTCGCCCACTGCGGCGTTCTCGGCGCGGATCGCGGCCGCCCAATTCGCGGGCAGCCGCACCGGCGCCGGGCGGGGGGCGGTGCTCGCCACCACTTCGCCCCGCGGGTCCACGACGCGCAGCTCCTGATAGTCGGTGAACCGCTCGCGCACCGAGCGGAGATAGTCGGTGAGGCGGGCGTGCGCGCGCGCGCCCCCACCTCCCGCGCGCCCCGTGCGATCGACGTTCTCCGAGACTTCGTACGAGCTCGCGAACACGCGCAGCTCGTACACCCGCTCCTTGATCCACAGGTCCATCTCCCGCGCCGCCTGCCCGCTCTCGCTCTGCAGCTCCCCCGTGATCTTTTCCGTGAGCGAGCGCTTGTTCTGCAGGTAGGAGATCCAGGCGGTGGTGAACGAGGGGATGAGCGTCGCGAGCAGCCCGAACACGAGCATCTTGCTGCGGATGCCGTCGAGGCCGAGCGGCCGCAGGAGGTGCGAGACGCGCCGCTCCCAGGATTTCACGCCGCGAAGGTAGTCATCCGGCGGCGGGTCCGGCAAGACTGGCCGCGGTCAGCCGCGGGCGGGCGATCGCAGCTCCCGCCACCGCCGTATCGCGCGGGCGTGCTTGGGATAATGACCGTAGGCATCGAGCCGGAGGCGGCGGCGAAACCGCGTCTCGCCTTCGAGTTGGGCCTCGGGCGCGCCCTCGATCAAGGCGATCAGGCGGCGGTGGACCTCGTCACGCTGCCGCAGCACCGCGGCGAGCGATAGGCCCTTCCGCTGCTCCGTCCGCGTCGCGTTGAACGCCGCGATGCCGCCGTACGTCACGGAGTAGCGGGGCGGTCGACCACCGGCGAGGATGAGCGGCAGGTGTGTCAGCGCTTCCTCCTCCCACCACGTCACGTGCGCGATGATGTCCCTGACCGACCAGGCGCCCGTGACGCCGGGCTCGAGCAGCTCCGCGTCCGACAGGCCCGCGTACGACTGCGTGAGGTCCCCCCACGCCTGGTCGAGCCGCTTCAGCAGTCGCTCTCTCGTCACGAGCCTGTGCCTCCGTGTTGCACAACATGCCCGATCGGCGGCGCCGCGGCCATCCGGTTTTGACGCCGAATTGCGCGCGCTGTACTGTAAGGCCCGAGCCCAGTCCGGAGCGATGGCGGTGAGCACCAGCGGCAAGGCCAAATGGTACCGGTGGACCGATGTTCCGCGGGAGGACGTGAGCGAGCGGCTGGCGCGCCGCCTCATCACGGGCGACCGCGTCATGCTGGCGCACGTGTACTTGAAGAAGGGCTGCGTCGTCCCGCGGCACTCGCACGAGAACGAGCAGTTCACCTACATCCTCGAGGGCGCGCTGCAGTTCTTCATCGGCGCGGACGGGGCCGAGGAGGTCGTGGTGCGCGCGGGCGAGGTGCTGCACCTCCCGGGAAACGTGCCGCACGAGGCGCGCGCGCTCGAGGACACGCTCGACGTGGACGTGTTCTCCCCCCCGCGCCAGGACTGGCTCGACAAGACCGACGCCTACTTAAGGAAGAAGTAGCGAGATCGCGCTGACTCGTCAGCGCGCGTGTCCGAGGGCCCTGAGGAACTCGCGGTCCCACGCCGCCGCGATGCCTTCGCGCGGGGAATAGGGGCCGGGCGCGTAGGCGCGCGACGCGATGCCCGCCTGCGAGCGCTCGCTGATGTTCCAGTCCTGGCGGTTAGTCTCGTCCCAGAAGTGTACCGCGTCGTCGGGATCGAACCCGGGCTGGCCGAACGCGTCGGGGTGAAACAGCCACTCGCAGGTGATGGCGGTGCGGCCCGGTCCGGCGGGCCACAGCGTATGGAACATCACGTAGTCGGGGTGCAACGACAGCAGCAGGTTCGGGAAGATCGTGTAGAAGTACACGCGCTGGTGGTCTTCCGCCGGCAGCTCGCCCACCGCGGGGCCGCACGCCCGTCCGCTCATCGTGAGGCTGCCGCCCGGACGGGTGATCACCATGTACCCACCGAGGAAGGGACCGTCGAACAGGTCGTTCTCGCCGCTCGTGTAGGGCGTGAGCTTCGCGAGTCCCGGATGGATCACGGGGCAGTGCAGGCATTCCGAGTAATTCTGGAAGATGAGCTTCCAGTTGGCCTGCACGTCGTAGTCGATGCGCCGGCCCGAGCGGAGCCGCGCCAGGTTGAAC
>JAEHDT010000027.1 GCA_016880225.1 Gemmatimonadota bacterium
CCCGGGAGGCGGGCTGCTAACAAAGCGGCCCCGGCCGTCCGGCCGGGGCCCTCTGCTGCTGCTCAGCGTCGTCCTTATGCATCGTGCGCCGAGACGGTCACGGTGCCTTCTGCACGCGGAAGTTCACGGCCGACCCGCTGTAGTTGGTGAATACCACCTTGATCGTCCAAAGGCCCGTGACGCCCTTGGTCACTCCCACCGTCCCGCTCGCGACGAGCGGCGCGGAATATACCTAGGTGTTGTTCTTGTCGTAGATCGTCAGCGTGGCCGAGCCACTCGTGGTGGTCGTCGAATGATTCACCGTCGCCGAGTCTCCCGAGTTCGACCAGCGGTAGGTGTATGTCCAAGTCACGTTCGTCACGGCGGTCGCCTGGAACTGGAAATTGTCCGGCGCGTTATTGATCTGGGGCTGGAACGGCGCGAGCGGGCCCGTGCTGTTCCCGCACGCAGCCACCGATGCGATCGCCGCGAGGGCGACGATGCCGGCGACGAGCCTCGATCGATGAAGCAACATGTCGTCAAGCTCCTGAAGAGGAAGTGGTTCACCCCAAGCCTTGGCAAGACGAGGGCCCGTAGCGGGGCAATCGCTAACTCCGGAGCGCGCAGTACGATACAAGGGATCGCGTGACGCATCTCACGACCGCATCTGTTCCAAACCGGGCGGGGCCGCGCCGTTTTGAGTCAACACCTCTGGCTGCGCTCAATTCGAGGCTCTAACATGGAGGCGTCTCGCGTGCGGGAGCCCGCCCTGGTCGACGTTCTGCTCAAGCTGAAAGCCGCTCTCACCGACCGTTACGCGGTCGAGCGTGAGCTCGGGCGCGGGGGAATGGCCACGGTCTACCTCGCCCAGGACCTGAAACACCGTCGGCCCGTCGCCATCAAAGTGCTGGCGCCGGAGCTCGCGGCCGCCCTGGGACGCGAACGATTCCTGCGGGAGATCGAGACCGCCGCCGGCCTCACGCATCCCCACATCTTGCCGTTGCACGACTCGGGCGAGGCGGACGGCTTCCTGTATTACGTCATGCCGTACGTGGAGGGCGAGTCGCTGCGGGACCGCTTGAATCGGGAGGGGCAGCTCGCAATCGACGACGCCATCCTGGTCGCGACGGAGGTGGCGAGCGCGCTGAGCTACGCCCACAGCCGCGGCGTGGTGCACCGGGACGTCAAACCCGACAACATCCTCCTGTCTGACGGCGGGGCCATCGTGGCTGATTTCGGGATTGCGGGAGCGATCGCCGCGGCCCGTGGGGGCAAGCTCACGCAGACCGGCATCGTGCTCGGCACCCCGGCGTACATGAGTCCGGAGCAAGGCTCGGGGGAGCGGACCGTGGACGGACGGAGCGACGTCTACAGCCTGGGCTGCGTCCTGTACGAGATGCTCACGGGGGAGCCGCCCTTCACCGGACCGACGGCCCAGGCGATCATCGCCAAGCGGTTCACCGACCCCGTGCCGTCGGCCCGGCGGCTGCGCGAAACGGTTCCCGCAGCCGTAGACCGAGCGATCGCGAAGGCCCTGGCCCGGACTCCGGCCGACCGGTTCGCGACAACGCATGAATTCGCCGAGGCGTTACGCGCGCCCGCGGACACATCCGCGACGCCTGCGCCTGACGACATGCGGGAGGCCGCGCGGAGCGCGTTCGACCGCCACGCGTGGCGCGAAGCCTTCGAGACGTTCACGCAGGCGCAGGCGGCGCAGGCGCTCTCCGTGGAAGACGTGGAGCGATTGGCCGAATCCGCCTGGTGGATCGGCCGGATCGACGACTGCATCGCCGCCCGCGAGCGAGCCTACGCCGTCTACGTGGATCGAAAGGCCACCCGGCCAGCGGCGGCGGTCGCGGTGCGGCTGGCCGAGGATTTCTTCCGCCGTCAGGCCAAGTCCCTGGGCAACGGCTGGCTCAAGCGCGCCGAGCGGCTGTTGCAGGACGTGCCGGAGTGCGCCGAGCACGGCGGGCTGCTGCGGCTCCACGCCATACTCGCCCTGGACGAAGGAGACGTCGACAAGGCACTGGGACTCGCGCGACGCACGGCGGATATCGCCAACCGCTTCCACGATCGCGACCTGCAGGCCCTCGCGATGCACGACGTCGGCCGCATGCTGGTCTCCAAGGGTGACTTGGCGCAAGGCATGGCGCTGATCGACGAAGCGATGGCCGCGGCCGTCGGCGGCGAGCTCGGCCCCGAAGTGACCGGGCGCATCTACTGCAACATGATGGGCACGTGCGAAAAGCTGGCCGACTACCAGCGGGCGGCCGAATGGAGTGAAGCGGCCCGGCGCTGGTGCGAGCACCACACCGAATCCGGGTTCCCCGGCATCTGTCGCGTGCATCGGGCGGAGCTCATGCGCCTGCGCGGCTCCTGGAACGACGCCGAAACCGAAGCCGTCCGGGCCGCGCAGGAGCTCCAGGGCTTCTACCACATCGCCGCCGGAGAGGCGTTCTACGAGATCGGGGAGATCCGATTGCGCATGGGCGACCTCGCGCGCGCCGATGAGGTCTTCCGGCAGGCGCACGAGCTCGGTCGGGAGCCGGTACCGGGCCTCGCACTGCTGCGCCTGGCGGAGGGGAAGGTCGACGCGGCGAGGGGGCTCATCGACCGCGCCGTCGCCGACCGGCCGGCGGGGTCACTCGAGCGCGCGCGCGTGTTGCCCGCGCGCGTGCGGATCGCCCTCGAGACGGCCGACCTGGCCGGCGCGCGTGGCGCCGCAACGGAGCTCGAGGCGATCGCGGCCCAGTACGGCTCCCCTGCGCTGCACGCCAGCGCCGCCCAGGCGCGGGGCGCCGTTCAACTCGCGGAAGGCCAGGGTCACGAAGCCGTCCCCAACCTGCGGCGCGCCCGCAAGCTGTGGCACGAAGTGCAGCTCCCGTACGAGACCGCCATCGCGAGAGTCCTGCTGGCCGCGGCGTATCGAGCGACCGCATGCGCCGACGACGCGGACCTCGAGGCGCAGGCGGCGACGTCCACCCTCCGGAACCTCGGAGCGGACCTCCGCACTGCCAGCGTACTCTCCGGCCAGACGCTTTCGTAGTCGGGCGACCGAGCGCATGCCCCCGATCACGTACGCCGACTTCGCCAAAGTCGACATCCGTGTCGGCCGGATCGTGCAGGTCGACGACTTCCCCAAGGCGCGGAGGCCCGCCTACCGGCTGCGCATCGACTTCGGCGCGGAGCTGGGCGTGAAGACGTCGAGCGCGCAGATCACCAAGTACTACGACAAGGCCGATCTCGAGGGCAAGCTCGTGCTGGCGGTCGTGAACTTCCCGCCGCGCCAGATCGCCACGTTCTTTTCC
Source organism: Gemmatimonadota bacterium (assembly GCA_016880225.1). GTDB lineage: Bacteria > Gemmatimonadota > Gemmatimonadetes > Gemmatimonadales > GWC2-71-9 > AG41. The sequence continues at coordinate 3,288 of JAEHDT010000027.1, forward strand.
GAGGTGCTCACGCTGGGCGTGGTGCTGGGAGAGGGCGACATCGTGCTGGTGCACCCCGAACGCGACGTGCCGCCGGGGAGCCGGATCGCCTAGCGCGCCGCCGCGCCGGCGGCCGCGCCGAAGCGGGTCTCGACGTACTCCTCGAGGATCTTCAGGAAATCGGCGACGATCGCGTCGCCCCTCAGCGTCACCAGAAGGCGGCCGTCCACGTACACCGGGGCCTTGGGCTCCTCGAACGTCCCGGGGAGCGAGATGCCGATGTCGGCGTGCTTCGACTCCCCGGGGCCGTTCACCACACACCCCATGACCGCCACCCGCAGCGTCTCGACACCCGCGTAGCGCGCCCGCCACGTCGCCATCTGCGCCTTGAGATGGCTCTGGATCTGCTCGGCCATTTCCTGGAAGAACGTCGAGGTGGTGCGGCCGCACCCCGGGCACGCCGTTACCTGAGGCGTGAAATTGCGCAACCCGAGCGACTGAAGGACCTGCTGCGCCACCTGCACCTCCTCCGTCCGGTCGCCGCCGGGCCGCGGCGTGAGGGAGACCCGGATCGTGTCCCCGATCCCCTCCGCGAGCAGGATCGACAGGCCCGCGGCGCTGGCGATGATCCCCTTCGCGCCCATGCCGGCCTCCGTGAGGCCGAGGTGCAGCGGGTAGTCGCAACGCTCCGCCAGGCGGCGATACACCTCGACCAGGTCCTGCACCCCCGACAGCTTCGCTGACAGAATGATGTGGTCGTGGGCGAGGCCGCACTCTTCGGCCAGCTCCGCCGAGCGCGTGGCGCTCGCCACCATCGCCTCGAGCATCACGTCGCGCGCATCGAGGGGATCGGGCCGGCGGGCGTTCTCGTCCATCATCTCGGTGAGCAGCTGCTGATCGAGGCTGCCCCAGTTGACCCCGATCCGCACCGGCTTGCCGTGCGCGAGCGCGACCTCGACGATCGCGCGAAAGTTCTCGTCGCGCCGTTTGGCCCCGACGTTACCGGGATTGATGCGGTACTTGGCGAGCGCGGCTGCGCACCTCGGGTACTTGGTGAGCAGCAGGTGCCCGTTGTAGTGAAAGTCCCCGATCACCGGCACGTCGACCTGGGCCACGATGGCGGGGACCGCCTCGGCCGCGGCCTCGTTGTTCACGGTGACGCGCACCAGCTCGCTCCCCGCCTGGTGCAGGGCGCGGACCTGCGCCGTCGTCGCCGCGACGTCGGCCGTGTCGGTGTTGGTCATGGATTGGACGACGATCGGGTGGGTCCCGCCCACCTTCACGCCACCCACGTCCACGACCACGGTTTGCCTGCGCTGGTACGCCGTCACGCGTCCAATATAAGGCGAACGGCGCCGTCGTCCCTAGAAGATCTTGTCCTGCACCACGATCCGCGCCCGCAGCGCCGAGAGCTTGGCCACTCCCTGAATCGTGCCCGTCGCCGATGCGCGGATGCCTACGTAGATGGTCGAAGCGAGGACCAGCTGCTTCATGGCCGGATCGATGACGTCCACGGCGAAGGGGCTCGGCGTCGTCGCGCCGGGCGTGACGGCGCCGCTCACGGAGAAGGCCGGCGTCCCGGTATAGACGGTGCTCTTCACGCTGTCGAAATACACCGAGAAGGTCACGCTGCCGGTACCGGTGGCGTTCACGAAGGCGACGGAGCCCGTAAGGCGTACGGTGTCCACGAGCGACGAGCTGCCGATTCCGAGCGAGCTGACCGTCTGGACGGGGATGGTGTCGGGCACGCCGGGAGGCAACGGTCCGATGTACGGCAGCGTGTCCGCGTTCGCCGCGCTCAAGAAGCTGAACACGTCGATATCGAAGATCGCCCGCCCTTCACCGCAGCCGGCCCCTACCGCGGCGAGCGCCGCCACCCACAACCACTTCGCGCGCATCCGCCCTCCTAATAGATCGACAGCGACGTCGCCATCGTGATGCCACGCTGGTTCGACAGCGAGTTGGTGTGCGTCCAGAATCCCACATCCAAGCCGAGCCCGCCGAACCGCAGTCCGCCGCCCCACCCAAA
>JAEHDT010000233.1 GCA_016880225.1 Gemmatimonadota bacterium
CGGCGAGCGCGACCTTCAGCAGGTCACCCAGAAGGAACGGGAGCGTGCCGAGGCGGGCCGCCTCTCCAGTGCTGCCGGTCAAGATGACGAGCTGCGCCAGTCCGCCGATGTGGATGAGCGCGAGGCCCACCAGCGCCGCCACCGCGAGGCGCGAGGCGCGCGTGCCGTCACCCGCCAGCCGTCCCACGGCATACGCCGCGATCGGATACGCGAGGAGGTAGCCGCCGGTGGGACCGAGCAGGCGCGCGAGGCCCTGCGGCAAGAGCGGGCTGGGTGTGAACACCGGCAGGCCGGCGATGCCCATCGCGAGGTACGTCACGAGGCTCGCCGCCCCGAGCCCGGGCCCGAGCAGCGCGCCGACCACGAGCACGGCGAGCGGCTGGAGCGTGAGCGGCACGGGCGTCCCCGGCAGCGGCACGGCCACCTGGGCGGCGAGGGCGACGACCGCGGCGCCGAGCAGCACGGCGAGCGTGCGGCGCGCGGCCGGAGACTGAACGGACACGGCGGCGGTCTGAATCGGCATCGTCAGAGCATCTCCACGCTGAGGGCCACGGCGTTACCGCCCCCAAGACACAGGGTGGCGAGACCGGTCGACTGCTTCCGGTCCTTCAGTGCGTACAGGAGCGTCGTGAGCACCCGCGCGCCCGAGGCGCCGATCGGGTGGCCCAACGCGATCGCTCCACCGTTCACATTCACCCGCTCCCAATCCCAGCCGAGGGCGCGCCCGTCGGCGAGCGCCTGCACCGCGAACGCTTCGTTCGCTTCGATGAGGTCGTAGTCGCCGATCTTCGTGCCCGCTTTCTTCATCAGGTTCTGCACCGCGAAGATCGGCGCGAAGAATAGATCCTTCGGCTCTCCGCCTCCGGTCGCGTACGCCGTCACGCGCGCCAGGGCTTCGAGCCCGTGCGCCTTGGCGAACGCGAGCGAGGCGACCACCAGTGCGCTCGCGCCGTCGTTCAGACCGGGCGCGTTGCCCGGCGTCACCGTGCCGTCCTTTTCGAACGAGGGCCTGAGTGCGGCGAGGGCCTCGAGCGTCGTGTCCTTGCGGGGCCCCTCGTCCTTCTCGACCAGCGTCGGCGCCTTCTTGCCGGGAATCTCCACCGCGACAGTCTCCGCCTTGAAGCGGCACGCCTCCATCGCGGCCACCGCCTTCTGGTGACTCGCCAGCGCGAACGCGTCCTGGTCGGCACGCGAGACGCCCGCCTTCTTCGCCGTATACTCGGCGAGGTTGCCCATGTGCTGGTTGGAGAACGAGTCCCACAGCCCGTCGTGGATCATGCCGTCCACGAGCTGCGTGTTGCCCGCCTTGATCCCACCCCGCATGCCGTATACGTAATGGGGCGCGTTCGACATCGACTCCATGCCGCCCGCCACGACGAGACGCGAGTCGCCCGCCCGGATCGCCTGGGCGGCGAGCATCACCGCCTTGAGGCCCGACCCGCACACCTTGTTGACCGTGAGCGCGGGGATCGTGCCCGGCAGTCCCGCGTGAATGGCGGCCTGGCGCCCCGGCGCCTGGCCCACGCCGCCCTGGAGCACGTTGCCCATGATCACTTCTTCCACCGCCCCCGCCTCGACGCCGGCGTGCCGCACCGCCTCGCGGATCACGAGCGCGCCGAGCCGCGGCGCCGCGAGCGGCGCCAGACCGCCCAGATACTTGCCGATCGGGGTGCGGCAGGCGCTCAAGATGACGGGTGTGGTGTGATCGCTGGTGCTCATCGCTTGTCTCAAACTAACGGTGTCAAACTGCGCGTGCGAACCTCCTCCTGGAGCTTCGCCACGAATTCCGTCACCGGGAGCACGACCTGCTTGTTCCCCGCGCCTCTCCCCCGCACCGCCGCCGTCCCGGCGTCCGCTTCGCGCTGCCCCACGACCGCCATGTACGGCACCTTCTGCATCTCGCCGTCGCGGATGCGGTAGTTCAGCGTCTCGTTGCGCTCGTCCAGATGCGCGCGGATCCCCGCGGCACGCAACCGTTCTTGCAAGGCGCGGGCCGCCGGCGCCTGCGCGTCCGAGATCGGCAGCACCCGCACCTGCTCGGGCGCGAGCCACAACGGAAACGCTCCCGCGAAGTGCTCGATCAGGAATCCGACGAACCGCTCCATGGTGCCGTAGATCGCGCGATGGATCATCACGGGGCGGTGCGGCTTGTTGTCGGCCCCCGTGTACTCGAGCCCGAAGCGCTCGGGTTGCTCGAAGTCGAGCTGGATCGTCGCGCCCTGCCATTCGCGGCCGATGGCGTCGTTGAACTTGATGTCGATCTTCGGGCCGTAGAAGGCGCCCCCGCCCTGGTCGAGACGGTACGTGGCGCCGCGGTGCTTCAGGGCCTGCTCGAGCGCGTGCTCCGCCTGATCCCACGTCGCGTCGCTGCCCAGCTTCTTGTCGGGGCGCGTGGCCAGGTCCAGCCGGTAGGAGAGACCGAACGTCTTCCCGAGCACCAGCTCCACGATGTCGAGCAGCTGGAAGATCTCCTGCTCGATCTGATCCTCGCGCAGGAACAGGTGCGCGTCGTCCATCGTGAGGCCGCGCACGCGCAGCATGCCGTGCAGCGTCCCCGAGCGCTCGTTGCGGTACACGTTGGCGATCTCGGCGAGGCGGATCGGCAGGTCACGGTAGCTGCGCTGCTGCGAAGCATAGACGAGGATGTGCATCGGGCAGTTCATCGGCTTCACCCGATAGCGCACCGTCTCCGATTCTCCCTCGCCCGCCGCCATGGGCGGGAACTGGTTCGCCGCGTACAGCGGCAAGTGCCCCGAGCGCAGGAACAGCTCCTCGCGGGTCACGTTGGGGGTGTAGACCAGCGAGTAGCCCCGCTCGAGGATCGTGTCCTCGATGAAGCGCCGCAGCTGGAACTGCAGCATCGCCCCCTTGGGGTGCCACAGGATCAGTCCCGGTCCCACGTCCTCCTGGATCGAGAAGAGATCGAGCTGGCGGCCGAGGATGCGGTGGTCGCGCTTCTTCGCCTCCTCGAGCCGCCGCAGATACGTCTCGAGGTCGTCCTTCGTGAACCATGCCGTGCCGTAGATGCGCTGCAGCATCTGGCGGCGCTCGTCGCCGCGCCAGTACGCGCCGGCGGCGTGCAGCAGCTTGAAATGCTTGATCCGGCCGGTGCTCGGCACGTGCGGCCCACGGCACAGATCCACGAACGCGCCGTCGGTATAGACCGAAATCACCTCGTCCGCCGGGAGATCGTCGATGCGCTCGAGCTTCAACGGATCGTCCTTGAAGCGGGTCTTCGCGTCCGCGCGCGACACTTCCTCGCGCACGAACGGGTAATCGGCCTTCACCACCTCCCCCATCTTCTTCTCAATCGCCTCGAGATCCTCCGGCGTGAACGGCGTCGGCACCTCGAAGTCGTAGTAGAAGCCGTCCTCGATGGGGGGGCCGAACCCGATCTTGGCGTGGGGGAACAGCTGCCGCACCGCCGTCGCCAGCACGTGCGCCGACGAATGGCGCAGGACCTCGAGCGCCTGCGGATCCTTGTCCGTCAGGATCGAAACCTTCTTGCCGTCCGGCAGGGGGCGCGCCAGGTCCCACACGGCGCCGTTCACGCGCACCGCGAGGGCCGCCTTCGCGAGCCCCGGGCCGATCGCCTTGGCGAGGTCGGCGCCGGTGGCGCCGGCGGGGATGCACTTCTCACTCCCGTCGGGGAGCGTGACGCGGATCTCGGCAGGCATCAGCTCACAGGCGCGCTTGTCAGTTGGCCGGCTGGCCGGCGGCCGGCGCGCCCGACACGGGCCCGCCCGTCAGGGGCGGCACGCCGCGTCCGGTGCGAAAGTACAGCGCCACCGTGAACGCGATCACCGCCGCGATGGCGGTCCAGCGGACGATGCGGCTCGGGACGAGGACGTTTGATTCGTCGGTCATCGGGAGGTATTCTAGCGACACGGTGAACGGGCGGACAGCCTCCACCATCCTCCCCTCCCTGTCTATTATAAGGAATGTCCGAGCCGCGCTTCGAGCTCCCCCCGCAATACGATCCGCACGCCGTCGAGGCCGCGCTGTACCGCCGCTGGCTCGAGCGCGGGGCGTTCACACCCGGCCCGCCCGGCACGCGCCAGCCGTACGTGATCGTCATGCCGCCACCCAACGTCACCGCCGTCCTCCACATGGGCCAGGGCCTCGGCGACGTGGTCCAAGACGCGCTGATCCGCTTCGAGCGGATGCGCGGCCGGGACGCGTTGTGGCTCCCGGGCACCGACCACGCCGGCATCGCCACCCAGAACGTCGTGGAGCGCCTGATCGCCAAGGAAGGCAAGACGCGCTTCGATCTCGGCCGGGAGGCGTTCGTCGAGCGCGTGTGGGAGTTCGTGCGCCGGACCGGCACCACGATTCTCGAGCAGCTCAAGGTGATCGGCTGCTCGTCCGACTGGAGCCGGACGCGGTTCACGTTCGACCCGGCGTACTCACGCGCGGTGCGCGAGGTATTCGTCCACCTCTGGGAGGAAGGGCTGATCTACCGCGGCCACCGCGTGATCCACTGGTGCCCGCGCTGTCTCACCGCCCTGTCGGACGAGGAAGCCGAGGCGAAGGACACCGACGGCAAGCTGTACTACATCCGCTATCCGGTGGAGGGCGGACCGGCCCCTTACCTCACCGTCGCCACGACCCGGCCCGAAACGATGCTGGGCGACACGGCGGTCGCGGTGAACCCGAAAGACAAGCGCCACGCGCGCTTCGTCGGCAAGACGGCGCGCCTCCCCATCGCCGACATCACCATCCCGATCCTGGCGGACGAGGCCGCGGACCCGGCCTTCGGCACGGGGTTCGTGAAGGTGACCCCGGCGCACGACGCGACGGACTTCGGGATCGGGCTGCGGCACAAGCTGGAGATGCCGCTGGTGCTGACGGAGGATGGGCGCATGGAGCACCCGACCCGCGTGCCGAAATCGCTCGCGGGGCTCGACCGCTTCGACGCCCGCACCCGCATCGTGGACCTGTTGAAGGAGCGCGGCCTGCTCGAGAAGATCGAGCCGCACCGGCACGCCGTGCGCCACTGCTATCGCTGCGACACGGTGGTCGAGCCGCGCCTGTCCGACCAGTGGTTCGTGAAGATGAAGCCGCTCGCCGAGCCAGCGCTCGCCGCCTACCACCGCGGCGACTACCGCATCGTACCAGAGCGGTGGACGGCGACGTACGAGCGCTGGATGGAGGGCATCCGTGACTGGAACATCTCGCGGCAGCTGTGGTGGGGGCACCGCATCCCCGTGTTCACCTGCACCAAGTGCGACGAGCAGTGGGCCGACCGCGACGATCCCGCGGGCTGCCGCAAATGCGGCGGCCCGGTCGAGCAGGACCCGGACGTGCTCGACACGTGGTTCTCCTCGTGGCTGTGGCCGTTCGCCACCTTGGGCTGGCCCGATAAGACGCCCGACCTGGCGCGCTTCTATCCGGGCCACACGCTCGTTTCGGGCTCGGACATCATCTTCTTCTGGGTCGCCCGGATGATCATGGCGGGCTACCACTTCATGGGTGCGAAGCCGTTCGGGACCGTGTACCTCCACGGCATCGTGCGCGACACCGAGCATCGCAAGATGTCGAAGTCGTTGGGGAACGGGATCGATCCGCTGGACGTGGTGAACCGGTTCGGCGCCGACGCGCTGCGCTGGACCGTGGTCGGGAGCGGCTCGCTCGGCGCGGACGTGATCCTCGACCCGAACGATCTGGAGACGACGTTCGCGCCGGGGCGCAACTTCGCGAACAAGCTGTGGAACATCGGGCGGTTCATCCTCGCGCGGCTGCCGGAGCGCGTGCCGCCGATCGACGAGGTGGACATTGGGCGCCTGCCGCTCGCCGATCGCTGGATCCTGATGCGCGCCAACGACGCCGTCGCGGCCGCCACCGCGTACCTGGAACAGTTCAGGTTGGATGACGCCGCCAAGCGGTGCTACGAGTTCGTGTGGGGCGAGCTGGCGGACTGGTACGTCGAGGCAGTCAAGCCCCGGCTCGCGCCGGACGCGGCGTCCCCCTCCGCAGCAGCCCAGCGGGCGCCCGCTGCTTCGGGCGACGCCGCTGCCGCTCAGGCGGTCCTCGCCCATTGCTTCGACACGGCCCTGAGGCTGCTGCATCCCGTGGTGCCGTTCATCACGGAGGAGCTGTGGCAGAAGCTGCCCGGTCGAAAGGCGGGCGAGCTGCTCGCGGTCGCGCCCTGGCCGTCGTTCAAACCGGAGCTCGTGGACACGGAGCTCGATCTGCAGTTTCTCCGGGTGAAGCAGGTGGTGGAAGAGATCCGCAGCATCCGGGCGGAGTACAAGGTGCCGCCGAAGACACGACTGCGTGCCAGCATCACCCCGCGCGGGCGCGACCAGCGCAAGGTATTCGAGGCGGAGAGCGAAACGATCCGGCGCCTCGCGCAACTGGACGAGTTGTCGTTCGACGGCGGAGCGAAGCGCGTCGGGGCCTATGCCGTCTTCGGCGACGGCAGTGAAGTGTTCGTGGCACTCGAGGACGCGATCGATCTGCAGCAGGAGTGCCGACGCCTCTCGGGCGAGCTCACCCGGCTCGACCGGCAGCTCGCGGGGCTCGTCGGCAAACTGGCCAACCAGCAGTTCGTCGCGCGGGCGCCCGCCGAGGTGGTCGCCAAGGAGCGCGAGAAGGAGCGCGCGTGGCGCGACCAGCGGCAGGCGCTGGCCGACAAGCTCGAGTCGCTGGGCTGCTCCTGACGGGCCTGTGGTGGGGCTGCGCCAGCCAGGGCCCTCCGCCCGGCGGCCCGCCCCGCACCACGCCGGCGGCCGTCCTGCGCACCGTGCCCGAGTCGGGAGCGGTCGTGCCCGACCTGCGCGGCGACGCGGTCGTCCAGTTCGACGAGGTGATCGACGAGGCGCCCGGCTCCGCCCAGTCCGGGGGAGCGATCACCGGACTCGCCCAGCGGTTCGTGCTCTCTCCGGTGGTGGGCGACGTCAAGGTATCGTGGCATCGCGACGCGGTGCACCTCGCTCCGGAAGAAGGATGGAAGCCGAACCGGGTGTACCACCTCGAGGTGCTGCCCGGCATCGCCGACCTGCGGCACAACGTCACCAAGCAGGGCCAGACGATCGTGTTCTCGACCGGCGGCCCGCTTCC
>JAEHDT010000234.1 GCA_016880225.1 Gemmatimonadota bacterium
ACGCTGCGGGATTGCTCCAGGCCGCCTAGAACATCGACATCGCGAGGAAGGACCGCAAATTGTCGTTGGTGACGCGCAGCCGGGCGGAGAGCAGGCGCACCACCGACCAGAGCACCTTGTAGGCGATGTCGCGGTTGAAATCGAGCAGCAACTCGAAGTCGGACCGGGCGATGGTGAGGAGCGTGCACGAAGTGTTGGCGATCGCGTCGGTGGACCGCTCCGACCGGTCGAAGATGGCCATCTCGCCGAAGCAGGCGCCCGGCTTCAACACGGCGAGGGCTTCCTCGCCCGAGCCGGGGATGGTGCGCGAGATGCGCACCTCGCCCTCGGAGATGATGAACAGCCGGTTGCCCGGCTCGCCTTCCTTGAAGACATGCTGCCCGACGGCGAACTTCTGCTCGCGGCACACCTCGGACACACGGGCGAGCTCGCCGTCGTCCAGGTCTTGGAAGATGGCCGCCTGCTTCAGCAGATTGAGGTTCACGCGGACGAAGCTACGGCGCGCCGGAGGGAGGGGCAAGTGAAACCGTGGATGACGCGGGCCGATCTGCTGACAGCGCTTCGCCTTCCCCTGGCCGCCGCGTTTCCGTTCGTGCCCGGGCCGGGCTGGCAGCTCGCGCTCGTCGGGGCGGCGGCCGCGTCGGACTTTTTCGACGGGATGGTCGCGCGCCGGCTGGGCGGCACGCGCGCCGGCGCCGTGCTCGACCCGGTCGCAGACAAGGTCTTCATGGTGGTGGCGTTTCTCACCGTGGCGCGCTCGGGGCTACTGCACCCCGCGGAAGTCGCGGCGGTCCTCGGGCGGGACATCGTGGCGGCGCTGGGGTACGTGGGAACGTGGTTGTGGCGCCGGCCGATGGCGCTGCCGGCGCGGGCCGGCGGGAAAGCGGTCACGGTGCTGCAGCTCGTGACGCTCGCGGCGTTCATCGTGCGCTCGCCCTACATCCGGCCGCTGGCCTGGGCGACCGCGGCGGTGGGGCTGTACGCCATCTGGGACTACGCCCGGGCGGCCGCCCGGGCGGACGCCGAGCGCCGACTCGGGAGGCGGGAACCGTGATGCGGACCGTGTGGCTGGTCGCATTGCTCGCGACGGGTGGGTGCATCCCGCTCGTCGCACAGGAGTTCCACCCGCCGCCGGTGCCGAAGGCGAGCGACCACGGCACGCAGCTGGGCCTGTTCGGGTTCGGCGTGCGGGGCGGAATCGACCTGTCGGGCAACACGCAGATGGTGTTCGGCGTCGCGCTCGACGCGGGCAATCTGTTCACCCGGCGCCTGCGGCTCCGGCCGTCGGGCGAGATCGGCGTGTTCAACGGCGTGAACAGCTACATCGGCAGCCTCGAAGTGCTGTATCGCTTTACCGCCGACGGGCAGGTCGCGACGCCGTACGCGGGCGGTGGCTTCAGCCTGATGGGTCACGAGGCGTGCGGCACTGACCCCGATTGCCCCGCCCTCTGGGCCAACGTCGTCGTTGGATTCGAGCTGCACTACCGATCGACCTTCAACTGGCTGCTCGAGTACCATGGCATGGACCGGTTTCGCCACAACCGGCTGTACGTGGGACTGACGACGCGGCGGGGGAACTGAGATGGCGAGCAACGTCGCCGAGATCGCGGTGCGATGGCGCGACGGGCTGGTGTTCGACGCCGGTCCGGCGGGGCGGCCGCCCGTGGTGGTGGACGGCGACAGCGCCGTCGCGACGTCGCCCATCGAGCTGTTGCTCGTGGCCGCGGCGACGTGCTCCGCGGCGGACGTCGTGACGATCCTCGAAAAGCAGCGCGTGGCGCTACGCGCGCTCGAGGTCAGCCTGCGGGGCACGCGCCGCGAGGAGCACCCTCGCCGCGTCACGGCGCTGCACTTTGTGTTCACCATCGCGGGGGACGGCGCCGACGAGAGCAAGGCCCGCCGCGCCATCGATCTCTCGTTCGAGAAGTACTGTTCGGTGGTCGCGTCCCTCGCCGGCGACATCCCCGTCAGTTACGACGTCGCGCTTCGCTAGAGCCGCCGCCGCGGCGGCGGGGCTCGCGGTCGGCATCTCCGCATCGCTCGCCGCCCAGGCGCTCGGCGCCACCGAGGTCGGGGTCGGAGCCACGGTCGTCCTGGCGCACCGAGGGTTCTGGGGCCCGGAGCTGGGAGTGGCGCGCCGTGCCGGCGGCCAGGGACGCTTCGCCCTCACGGCGGCCGGCGGGGACTACGAGCACGCGCTCGGCGTGCGACTGGACGCGGGCGCCCAGTTCCTGCTCCGGCCGGCCGAGCGCCGTGCCGTCGGGCCGTACGGCGGGCTGGGACTCGCGTTCGTCGGCTCCGAGGGAGCGCGCGGCGCGAGCTACCTCACGGCGCTGTTGGGCGTCGAGGCCGGACCCGGGGCGCGCGCGGGCTGGTACGTCGAGTTGGGGCTGGGTGGCGGAGTGCGGCTCGCGGCGGGGCGGCGGTTTCGCCGCTTTCCAGCCTGGTGGCAGCGATGAGGCACGAGCGCCCGCAGCGGGGGCGCCCTCATGCGGCGTGGTGCGACGCCCTCAGGCGGTCGCGCCCACCGGCGCGCTCCGGCCCACCACGGGACGGCAGTAGCGCTCGCCCAGCACGCGCAGATCGGCGAGCTGCTGCTCCTCCAAGCCCTCGTACCGCTCGGCGAGGTAGAGCATCGTGTCGTCGAACCACTCCTTCTGGTGCTCGGGGCCGGCTTCGAGCACCCCGCAGCGCAGGATGTGCGAGAACAACTCGTCGCGGGCCTGCTCGAACAGGGTGGGCGTGGACATTCTACGGGGTTCCGAACGCTTCTTGGCCATGCGTGGCGTGCTCCTGTCTTCTCGGGGACCGGGAACGTGGGGGCGCGGGCGCGGCTCGGCCGCTCGAGCCGCCGATCGATCGGCGCCGCAATGTAATAGAGCGCTTGCGACGGCGCAAAGGCCAGGCACGGGCGGCGGTGGTAGTGTTATCATGAGGCGGGAACACGGTGTGGCGGGGCAGGCCGATGACGCACGGAAGGCGGGCACATGAGCGATCCCTCGGAAGAAGTGTACGGGCCGGACCGGGCTGAACGCCTGCTCGCCATGCTGCGCGCGCTCGCCGAGCGAATTCAGGCGCTCGACCGGGCGGGACAGCTGCTCGAGCGTGGGCCGGAGCTGCAAAAGCTGCTCGGGAACGCGCGCAGCGAGCTGTTTCATTATGAAGTCCGGCTCACGTACGACACGCCGGAGGTCGCGGAGAGCCGCCGCATCGTGGAGGAAGCGGAGCGGCGCACGCGCGATTCGGCCTGGGGCTCGGAGGACGACGAGGACGACGAATGAAACGGTTCTACGTCTTGCTCGCGCTGGTGGCGGCGGCGGGTGGCGGGGCGATGTGGTACAGCTCGCACCGGAAACCGGCGCCTCCGCCCGCCGCGGCGCGCGTCGTGGCGGCCACGGACGGCTTCCGCGGCTATACCCTCGGCGTCGAGTCCGCCCCCGTCGAGGTCACCGAGTACTCCGATTTCGAGTGTCCCTTCTGCGCGTCGTTCGCGACCGTCCAGATGCCCGTGATCCGGGAGCAGTTGATCGCCCCGGGGAAGCTGCGGTGGCGCTACCGGGACTTCCCGCTCCCAACCCATCGCTACTCCCGCTACGCGGCGCTCGCCGCGCAGTGCGCCGGTGAGCAGGGCAAGTTCTGGGAGATGCACGACCAGCTGTTCGAGCACCACCAGTGGGCTCAGACCGGCAAGAACCCGCGCTCGCTGTTTCAGGATTTCGCGCGGGCGGTCGGGCTGGACCTCGACAAATACGATGCCTGCATGGACGGGCAGCGCTACGCGGGGCGGATCGAGGCCAGCGTGCAGGAAGGCGAGGCGGCGGGGGTGCGGGGCACGCCCAGCTTCTACGTGAACGGGCGCCCGTTCGAGCGCTCGACTTCGGACGACTTCAAGGCGCTCGTCGACAGCCTGACCAAGAAACACAAGTGATCCGGCGGCAGGCGATCGTGCTCCTCGCACTCGTGGGGCTGCTCGTCGCGACCTACCTCTGGCTCTACAAGATCGGCGTGCTGGGCGAGCTCAGGTGCGGCACCGGGAGCTGTGAGTACGTGCAGACCAGCCGCTTCGCCGACCTCCTGGGCGTGCCGGTCGCGTTCTACGGCGTGGCCGGGTATGCAATGCTGTTCGTGATCGGACTCGCGGGGCTGGAAGGACGGTTCGCCGGAGACCGGCGCCTGTCCGTGCTGCTCGCGGCGCTCGCCACGGTAGGCTTCGCGTTCACGCTGTACCTCACGTACATCGAGCTGTTCGTGCTCCACGCGATCTGCCGCTGGTGCGTCGCCTCGGCGGCGATCATGACGGCGATCTGGGCGGCCGCGGTGGCCGGGGTTTCCCGGCGGTGACGGTCGGCGCCATGACCCAGGCTCGGGACCCCGGCGCCGCGCCGCGCCGCGGCTACGTCTACACGCTGGCGCTCGCCGCGCTGGGTGTGGTATACGGCGACATCGGCACGAGCCCGCTGTACGCGATTCGCGAGTCGTTCTACGGGACCCACGGTATCCCCGTCACGCCCGGGAACGTGCTCGGCGTGCTGTCGCTGGTGGTCTGGTCGCTGATCATCGTGGTCACGATCAAGTATCACATCGTGATCATCCGCGCCGACAACAAGGGGGAGGGCGGGGTGCTCGCCCTCATGGCGCTCGTGCACGGCAGCCGCCTCGCCCGAGGGCTGTCGCCGCGCCGCATCATGATCGTGCTCGGCATCTTCGGGGCGGCGCTGCTGTACGCCGACGGCGGCCTCACCCCGGCGATCTCCGTGCTCAGCGCCGTGGAGGGGCTCGAGATCGCGACGCCGGCCTTGGCGAGCTGGGTGGTGCCCATCACGCTCGTGATTCTGGTGGGCCTGTTCCTGCTGCAGAGCCGCGGCACGGCGCGCATCGGCGCGATGTTCGGCCCGGTGATGCTCGTGTGGTTCGCCACGCTGGGCGTGCTGGGACTGAGCGAGATCATTCGGCAGCCCGGGGTGCTCGCGGCGCTCTCCCCATATCACGCCGCGCGCTTTCTCACCGAGAATGTGGGCCGGGGCTTCGTGGTGCTGGGCGCGGTGTTCCTGGTGGTGACGGGCGGCGAAGCGCTGTACGCGGACCTCGGTCACTTCGGGCATCGCGCCATCCAGATCGCGTGGTTCTGCATCGCGCTGCCCTGCCTGCTGCTGAACTACTTCGGGCAGGGCGCGCTCTTGCTCGCGGATCCCACGGCGGCGAAGAACCCGTTCTACCATCTGGCCCCGGGCTGGGCCCTCTACCCGCTGATCGCCCTTGCCACGGCGGCGACGATCATCGCCTCACAGGCGGTGATCTCCGGCGCCTTCTCGCTCACGCGCCAGGCCGTGCAGCTGGGCTACAGTCCGCGCCTTCAGATCGATCACACGTCGTCGCGCGAGATCGGCCAGATCTACGTCCCGGCCGTGAACTGGGCCCTGATGCTGCTCACCTGCGCGCTGGTGCTCGGGTTCGGCACGTCGAGCAACATCGCGGGAGCCTACGGGGTGGCGCTGTCGACGCTGATGCTCATCACGACGCTGATGTTCTACGTGATGAGCCGCGAAGTGTGGCGCTGGAGCTTCGTGCGCGCTGCGAGCGTCGCCGGCCTGTTCTTGCTGGTTGACCTGCCCTTCCTGGGCGCGAACGCGCTGAAGATCCGGTACGGGGGTTGGGTGCCGCTGGCGATCGCGGTGGCGATCTTCATCCTCATGACCACGTGGAAGCGCGGGCGCGAGATCCTCGCCAAGCGGATGCTCGAGAAGACCGTGCCGCTCAAGATGCTGCTCGCCGACCTCGCGGCGGAGGCACCGCTCCGCGTCCCCGGGACGGCGGTATTCATGTACGGCACCACCGACGGCACGCCGCCCGCCCTGGTGCACAACCTGGCCCACAACAAGGTGCTGCACGAGACGATCGTGTTCCTGACCGTCGTCACCGAAGACGTTCCGCACGTGCCCGCGACGGAGCGCGTGACGATCAAGCGCATCGGGAAGGGCTTCGTGACCGTCGTCGCCCGCTACGGCTTCATGGACGATCCGGACATCGAGGACGTGCTGGCGGCGTGCCGGGCGAGCGGGCTCGACATCCGGATGGAAGGGACGACGTTCTTCCTGGGGCGCGAGACCCTCGTCGCTTCGGAGCGGCCCGGCATGGTCGAGTGGCGCGAGAGCCTGTTCGCCTTCATGTCGCGCAACGCCCTGCGGGCGACCGCGTTCTTCAAGATCCCGGGCGACCAGGTGTTCGAAGTCGGAGCCCAGGTGGAGCTGTAGCTAGCTCTCCGTCGCCTCGTACTGGTTCTTGAGCCGTTCCACGACCGTCGGGTCGGCGAGTGTGGTCGTGTCGCCGAGCGCCCGGCCCTCCGCGATGTCCTTCAGCAGGCGGCGCATGATCTTGCCGCTGCGCGTCTTCGGCAGGTCGGCCGTGAACAGGACGTCGTCGGGGCGGGCGAGCGCGCCGATCTTCTTGGCGACGTGCGCCTTCAATTCCTCGCGCAGCGCATCCGTGGCCGCGTTTCCTTCCTTGAGCGTGACGAACGCGGCGAGCGCCTGACCCTTGAGCTCGTGCGCCCGGCCCACCACCGCCGCCTCCGCCACCGCCGGATGGTCCACCAGGGCGCTCTCCACCTCCATCGTGCCGATGCGGTGGCCGGCGACGTTGAGCACGTCGTCCACCCGGCCGAGGATCCAGAAGTAGCCGTCCTCGTCGCGCTTAGCGCCGTCGCCCGGGAAGTACGTGTTATCCCACTTGCTCCAGTAGATCTGCTTGTAGCGCTCGTCGTCGCCCCAGATGGTGCGGAGCATGCCGGGCCAGGGGCTCGTGATGGCGAGGAAGCCGCCGC
>JAEHDT010000235.1 GCA_016880225.1 Gemmatimonadota bacterium
CGTCGATCTGGGGGCGAAACGCGCGTATGAGCCGCCCGCGGCGCTGGAGCGCGCCCGCGTTCACGCGCGCCATTTCGCCGACCTGCTCGCCGGCATCGCGGCGGAGCCCGCGAGCCGGAAGAACGACTTCGGCGTCGTGGTCGCGCCGTTCGATACGGAGCTGTTCGGTCACTGGTGGTTCGAGGGCGTGGACTTCCTGGGTGTGGTGTACGACGAGCTGCGCCGTCGGACCGGCGTCCGCCCGGCGACGGCGTCGCGCCACCTGACCGACCACCCGCCGCACACCTCACTGCAGCTGGCGGAGGGCTCCTGGGGCGTCAATGGCGATCATACGATGTGGCTCAATGACCGCACGGCGTGGACGTGGACGCGTCTCCGGGCCCTCGAGGAGGCGTTCTGGCGGACGGCCCCGGCGGCGCTTGCCTCGGCCGGCGCGCGGCCGGTGCTGGCGCAGGCAGCGCGCGAGCTGCTCCTCGCCCAGGCTTCGGATTGGCAGTTCATGATCTCCACCGGCGCCGTGCCGGACTACGCCGAGCGGCGCTTCGACCTGCATTGCGCCGATGCCGAACGGCTCGTGGCCGCCCTCACTCCGGGCTCTGCGACCGACGGGCTCGCGCTGGCGGCCGAGCTCGAGCGCCGCGACGGGCTGTTCCCCACCGTCCTCGATGCCCTCGCCGAGGTGTTGCAGGAGTGAGCGTGCGGTCGGTCGTCATCCACGGGCACTTCTACCAGCCGCCGCGCGAAGATCCGTGGCTCGACGACGTGGAGGCCGAGGCGTCGGCGGCGCCGTTTCACGACTGGAACCAGCGCATCGAGCGGGAGTGTTACCGCGCCGTCGCGGCGGCGCGGTTGTACGCGCCCGACGGACGGATCGCGCGGATCGTCAACACCCTCGCGTCGATCAGCTTCGACTTCGGTCCGACGCTGCTCGATTGGCTGGAGCGGGAGGCGCCGCGGACGTACTCGAGCGTGCTCGAGGCCGACCGGCTGAGCCGCGAGCGCCACGACGGGCACGGCAACGCCATGGCCGCGCCCTACCACCACACGATCCTGCCGCTCGCCTCACGCCGCGACAAGGTCACGGAGGTGCGCTGGGGGATCGCCGACTTCCGCCGCCGGTTTGGCCGCGAGCCCGCCGGCATGTGGCTGCCGGAGACCGCGGTGGATCCCGAGACGCTGGATGTCCTCGCGGCTGAAGGGATCCGCTTCACGATCCTCGCCCCTCATCAGGTGGAGCACCTCCCCGCGGGAGGGTTCCCCGGCTGGTACCGCACGCCGGGCGGTCGATCCATCGCGCTGTGCGTATACGACGGCGCGATCTCGCACGACGTGGCCTTCGGGCCGCTGCTGCGCGACGCGGCCGCCTGGGCTGAGCGGCTCCTGGCGGAGAGACCGGGCGGGACGGAGCAGCGGCTGGTGGCCGTCGCGACGGACGGGGAGACCTACGGGCACCACCAGCGCTTCGGCGAGGTGGCGCTCGCCTGGCTGTTGCGCGAGCTCGAGCGGCAGCGCGAGGTGCGGGTGGAGAATTTCGCCGCGTTCCTGGCGCGCCACCCGCCGGAGCAGGAGGTGGAGCTCGTCGCCCCGACGTCGTGGAGCTGCCCGCACGGCGTGGAGCGCTGGCGGGCCGATTGCGGCTGCCGCCTCGCACCGGAGCGCGCCACCCAGCAGCGCTGGCGGGCGCCGCTCCGCGACGCGCTCGATTGGCTGGCGGGCCGGCTGCACGCGCGCTTCGAGGATGAGGGCGGTGAGCTGCTCACCGACCCGTGGGCCGCGCGTGACGCGTACGGCGCCGTCGTGAGCTCCGATGGGGCGAGCATCGCCCGGTTCGCGGCCACCCACGCGCGCCGGCCGGACGACGTCGCCGCGGGGATGCGGGCGCGGGAGCTGCTCGAGCTCGAGCGCAACGCGCTGCGGATGTTCACCTCGTGCGGCTGGTTTTTCGACGACATCGCCGGGATCGAGGCGGTGCAGATCCTCCGGTACGCGGCCCGCGCCATCGAGCTCGCCGGCGCGGACGCGCCCCCGCTCGAGACGGGACTGCTCGAGCGGCTGGCGCGCGCCGACTCGAACGAGCCCGGCGCGGGGAGCGGCCGCGACATCTACTTGAACCGCGTGAAACCGCGTGTTCCCCCTCCTGCCCGCGTGGCGGCGGGACACGCGGCCGTTAGCCGCCTGGCGCCGCAGGCCGGGGGACCGCGCGGCGGCTGCTTCGTGGCACAAGAGGCCGCGGACCGGGTGGTCCTGACACACTGCCGCACCGGGCGCGAGCACGAGTTCCGGGTGTCGGTGGAGCGACTGGACGGAGCACACGTGGCAGTAGCGGTCGACTCGATGGATGGAACGGCGGTCGCCCGCCTGGGGCTGTCGGACCTTCCCGAGCGCTACCGCTCGGGCGTCGTGGCGGCGCTACGCCGGGAGCTGGTGGAGCGCTGCCTCGCACCGGATGAGGCCGAGCTCCTGGCGACGGGAGCGGCCGACTTGACGCGCGTCGCGGCCCGGGGGCTCGAACGGGCGGTCGCCGCGCTCGAGCACGACCGGTCTCCGCGCGCGCTTGCCGCCGTGAGCGACCTGGCGGATCTGCTGCACCTCGAGGGAAGCCATATCCCGTTCGACGTCCAGACCGCGTTCTACCGGATCCGCGCGGCGCCCGCGCCCGAGCAGCGGGCGTTGCTCGGCCCCGTCGCGTGGCGGCTCGGCTTCACGGAGGGCGACTAGCTGGATCCCCTGCGCTTTGCCTTCGGCGTCCATTTCCACCAGCCGGTGGGGAATTTCGACCACGTATTCGAGCAACACGTGCGCGATGTGTATCGCCCGTTTCTCGAGCGGCTGGCCGAACGCGAATTCCTCCCGATCGCGCTGCACGTCTCGGGACCGCTGCTCGAGTGGCTCGAGTTACACGAGACGCCGTTGCTCGACCGTATCGGCCGGCTGGTGGGCGAAGGGCGGCTGGAGCTGCTGCTCTCGGGGTTCTATGAGCCCGTGCTCGTCTCCCTGCCGCGGCAGGACCGGGTGGAGCAGATCCACTGGATGCGGGAGGCGATTCGCCGGCGCTTCGGAGTCGAAGCGACCGGGCTGTGGTTGACCGAGCGCGTGTGGCAGCCCGAGCTCGCCGCGGATCTCGCGCAGGCGGGCGTCCGCTACGCGCTGGTGGACGACCGGCACTTCCTGATCTCGGGCTTCACGCGCGAGCGGCTGCACGCACCCTTCTGGACCGAAAGCGACGGCAAGCGGGTCGCGCTGTTCCCCATCGACGAGCGGTTGCGCTACCTGATCCCGTTCAAGCCCCCTGCGGACACCGTCGACTACCTGCGCCTGCTGCGGGAGCGGGGCGCCGCGCTCGCCGTGCTCGCGGACGACGGCGAGAAATTCGGAGGCTGGCCCGGCACGCGGGAGTGGGTCCACGAGCGCGGCTGGCTCACGCAGTTCCTCGACGCCATGGGAGGGCTGATCGCGAGCGGGGAGATCCGTCTCACCACGCTCGCCGCGGCGCTGGCCGAGGTGCCGAGCGGGGGGCTCGCCTACCTGCCGACGGCCTCCTACCGGGAAATGGAGGGCTGGTCCCTGCCCCCCGATGCCGCCGGGCGCCTGGCGCGGCTGGAGCGCGACCTCGGCCCCGAGCGAGTCGCCGGCCCCGACGGCGCGCTCGTGCGCGGAGCGCACTGGCACAATTTCCTGGTGCGCTACCCAGAAGCGAACCGGATGCACAAGAAGATGCAGGCGCTGTCCGCTCTGTGCCGGACGCGGGGAGATCCGCCCGAAGCGCGCCGCGCCATCGGTCGGGCCCAGTGCAACGATGCCTACTGGCACGGCGTGTTCGGGGGCCTGTACCTCCCGCACCTGCGGCGAGCGGTGTGGCACAACCTCGCCCTTGCCGAGCGGGAGCTACGGCGCGGCGAGGCGCTCGCGTTCGAAACGCTCGACCAGGACGGCGACGGCCTGGACGAGCTCTGGATTCACTCCGACGCGTTCTCGGCGCTCGTGAGTCCGCACCGCGGCGGCGTGGTCGAGGAGTACACGCTGTTCGGCGCCGGGCTCAACTACGCCGACGTGCTGACGCGGCGGCACGAGGCGTATCACCAGCTCGCACTGGAGGAGGCCCGCACCGCCGGCGCGCCGGTGGAAGGGAGCACCCCCAGCATTCACGAGATCGAGAAGGGCGTGCGGCTCGATCGTCTGCCGCCCGTCGATCGCGACGCACGCGCCCTCTTTGTGGACCGTGTGCTGCACGCGGACCTGACCCTCGACGCGTACGCGTCCGGCGATTACGAGCCCGTCGTGTCGTGGGCGGGGGTGACGGTCGAGGCCCACGTCCGTACGACCGCTGACGCCGTCGAAGTGATCTGCCGGACTCATAATCTCGAGAAGCGGCTTCGCTTCGACGCCCGTGGCGGGCTCGTGGTCTCGTACCGCTGGCCCGCCGCGGAGTTTCCTCGGGAAGCCGTGTTCGCGCCCGAGCTGTCGCTCGCCCATCCGGTGGAAATCACGTACACCCCGGCGGCCGACGCGTGGTCCCACCCCATCGCGACAGTGTCCAAGTCCGAACGGGGGCTGGACGAGACGGTGCAGGGCGGCTCGGTCACGCCGCGGTGGCCTGTGGGGACCGGCCAGGCGCGCGTGGAGCTGCTGCCCGGCTGACTGCGAACCCTCCTTCTAGCTGATCTCAGGACCGCTTCACTGCGACGCTGCGATGCTTCATCGCGGTCCCGGAGGTCGGGCACCGCTCTAGCCAACGACGCGAGAAGGAGCACGACTATGACCACGAAACAGAGGCTGACGGCGGCGACGAAAGAGGCCGCCACCCGTGTACGGACCGCCGGGCGCAAGACGGCAAAGCAGCTCGTCGCGGCCGCCGATGCGGCGCTGGTCCGCGCGGGGGCCGCGGCGAAAGCGCGTCAGCGCCAGCGCGCGGTGAAGACCGCCCTCAAGACTGCGGGCAAGGCGGCCGTGGTGGCTGGGACTGCCGCCGCGACCATTTTGGCCGCCCGGGCCGCGGTTCGGGCCGCGCGGCGCGAGAAGGTGACCACTCCGTGAACGCCCAGCAGCTGGCGTTGCAGCGCGAGCTGCTCGAAGAGCTCGAGTGGGAGCCGAGCCTGGATGCGTCTCGCATCGTCGTCGCCATCGCTCACGACGGCGTCGTGACCATCACCGGTGTGGTCAACAGCTACGCGGCCAAGGTGGCAGCGGAGCGCGCGGTGAAGCGCGTCAAGGGCGTGCTCGCCGTCGTGAACGATCTCGACGTGAAGTTGGCGATGTCACACGAGCGGACGGATACGCAAGTCGGCGCAGCGGTGGTGCGCGCCCTCGAATGGGATGTCCTGATACCGCACGAGAAGATCCGCGCCCGCGTCTCCGACGGCTGGGTGCGGCTCGAGGGCGCGGTGGATTGGAACTATCAGCGCACCGCCGCCGAGGAGGCCGTCCATCGGCTCACCGGCGTGAAGGGCGTCACCAACCTCATCACGGTGTTGCCCCAAGCCGCGAACGAAGACGTCAAGACACGCGAGGACGTGAAGGCGGCGATCGAAGCGGCCCTGCGGCGCAGCGCCGAGGTGGAAGCCCGGAACATCGAGGTGGCGACACACCACGGCAAGGTCGTGCTGCGCGGCCGGGTGCACTCCTGGGCCGAGCGCGATGCCGCCGAGGCGGCGGCGTGGGCGGCGCCGGGCGTCGCGACGCTGGACGACAGGCTGCAAGTGGAGCCGTGAGCACCAGCCACTCGGGCATGAAACACGCGGCGTCGCGGATTCCCAAGCCGGCGCACCCGCATCAGCGCCGTGAGCCGCTGCCGTGGCATCGAGCCAAGCCGATGGAGGAGGACGTCGACGCACCGGCCCGCGTCGCCGCGCTCCTCCAAAGCCAGAGTTACCGCCAGGCCGATCAGGACATGGATTTTCTCAACCGCGACGACGTCCGCGGCTTGCGATTGCAGCTCGACTACTGGAAGCCCGAGCTCCTGCTCGAGGAGCACGGCATCCGCGCCACCATCGTCGTGCTGGGCAGCACCCGCCTGCTCGAGCCCGGTGCCGCGCGCCGCAAGGTCGCGGAGCTGCGGGCAGCGCTGGCGGGGGACGCCGCAAACATCGAGTTCGCGCGCCGCCTCAAGGTGGCCCAACGGGTCCTCGCGAACAGCCACTACTACGATGTGGCACGCGAGTTCGGGCGTCTCGTGAGCACGGCGGCTCCTGGCCCGCACGGCTCGCGGCCCGTCATCTTGACCGGAGGTGGGCCTGGCCTGATGGAGGCCGCCAACCGTGGAGCGTTCGACGTCCACGCCAAGTCCATCGGCCTGAACATCAACCTCCCGCACGAGCAGTATCCGAACCCTTACATCACCCCGGAGCTGTGCTTCCGCGTTCACTACTTCGCCGTGCGCAAGGTGCACTTCCTGCTGCGGGCCGTAGCGCTGGTCGCGTTTCCGGGTGGATACGGGACGTTCGACGAGCTGTTCGAGACCCTCGCGCTGATTCAGACCCGCAAGATCAAGCCCCTCCCCGTCGCGTTGGTGGGCGAGCGCTACTGGCGGCGGGCGTTTGACGTGGACTTCCTCGTGGATGAGGGGGTCATCGATCAGGAGGATCGCGAGCTGTTCTGGTTCGCCGAGACCGCCCAGGAGATCTGGGACGGTATCGCCCATTGGCACGCGGAGAGCGGGGCCCCAGCGCCGTGACGCGCACCCTGATCGTCCTAAGCGCCCTTGCCCTCGGGGCACCCGTCGCGCTGCAGGCGCAGGCACGGCCTTCTCGCAGATGGGGCGTCGGCGCGGGCGCCGGACTGACGGTTCCCTTGGGCTCTTACAGCTCGACCGACAATCCCGGCGTTCATGCCCTGGCGTACTTCACCTATTCCCCACGGCGGGCGTTCAGCCTTGGCCTGGACGTCGGCACCGCCTGGACGCCGCACAAGGCGACTGGCCACACGCACCTGGACGAGATCCTCGTAGACGCCGCTTGGCATCCGGTGGACCGCCGGGCGTCGCCACGGCCGTTCCTGCTCGCGAGCATCGGTGCCGTCAACGTCGACACGGACAACCCGAGCAAGGGCAGCTTTGCGTGGGGCGGAGGAGGCGGGATCTCGGTCGGGCACGGGAACGCGCGAGCGTTCCTCGAAGCGCGCTTCGTGCGAATTCAGGCGAGCGCCGGGGCGCTCAGCGTTCTCCCCATCACCGTCGGGTTCGCGACACTCGCTCCCTGAGCGATGCCGAGCGGGGCCACGCTCGTCCCGAAGTGGGGCGGCGCCGCCGCCGCGCGACGGCGCGGGCCGGTTTCCGTGCCGGCCAGGTAGGGATGACGAGCAACGACGCCGGCAGCGCGTTGACCAGGCGCTCCGTCGTGCTGCCGATGAGCACGCGTTCGACTAACCCCTTGCCGTGCGATCCCACGACGATCAGGTCGGCGGGCCAGCCCGCCGCCTCGGCCAGGAGCGATTCGGCTACCGGCCCTACGCGTAGCACGCGGTCCTCGGGGCCGACCTTCCCGAGTGGCTCGGCGAGCCGGTCGAAGGCTTGGCGTGACCGTTCCTCGAAGCCTCTCTGGTCGAGCGCGTCCACCAGCCCGAACATGAAGCGCAGCGGCTGAACGACGTGGACGATGCGCAGCCGAGCTCCCAGCAGCTCCGCGAAGCCCTGGGCCGCCTTGAGGGTCGGGGTGGACGTGGCTGAGAGATCAACCGCCGCGAGCAGACGTGCGGGGGGGACCGCCGACTGTCCGACGACGAGCAGCGGCACATCGAGCTGCCGCACGAGATAGTGGGCCGTACTCCGGCCCGCCGCGCGCGCCAGCGTCCCGTGATGTCTGCCGCCGATCACCACGAGCCCGGCCTGTCGCCTGCGTGCGACCTCGGCGATCGCGATCGCTGCCGGCCCGGTCCGCACCTCGAGGTGCCGGCGCGCCGCGGGCGGGAGCACTGCCTTGAGGAAGCGCTCGATTCCCGTGCGCGCGTCCCGGATCAACGCCTCGTGAATCTGGGGGGGCAGCTCCGGCCCTTGCTCGAGACCCTCGGCCAGCCACAGGTCGGGAACGGCGTGCACCGGGACGAGGTCGGCACGGGCTGCCTTGGCGATCCTCCACGCCAGCGCGACGGCACGGCGGGAAGCGGGGGAGCCGTCCACGCCGACCACGATCGGTCCCTGTTCCTTGGCCACGGCGCGTCTACTCTTGCCGGAACCGCAGCAGGGCCGCGAGCCCGTCGATCACCTTCGCATTGTCGGGCTCGGCCACGACGACGATCGCGGCATCCTGCCCACGCGCGTCCGCGATCGCCTCGCCCACCAGGTCGCGTACGGGGACCGGCTCACCCTCGCCGCGGCAGTCGCTCGCCGACAGCACCAGGCGCCCCGAGCCCGTGCAGCGGAAGCCGGTGCCACGCACGTCGGAGCGAACGAGCAGGGTGCGCACCTGCCGGTTGGCGAGTGCGGTCAGCACCGCGCGCGTGCCGTTCTCGGCCCGGCCGGAGCCAAGACCCTCGAGCACTCCACTCACCAGCGCTCGCTCCTCGTCACGCTTGTGCTTTCGGCTCAACGCCAGAGCCACGTCCCGAACCTTCGCCGGCGTCACCTCGGTCGGGTTGAGCTTGGCGCTGCCGATCACGCGACCTGCCACTGCGGGGGGCAGGAATTCCCGCAGCGCCCGAGCCGTATTCCCCGGACCGGCGAGGACGACGCCCGCCGACGCGCTGGCGCCCTGCAGCGCCATGAGCCGCTCCACGACACCCGCATAGTGGCGGCGCTCCTCTTCACGGATGCGGCCATGAAAGGCGTGCTCACCCCACCCGGGCCCTCCCTGACGGTCGCTGTGAAACTTGCCGCCGCGCATCGCCGGGGAATGGAGCGAGGACAGCTCCACCGTCTCCGTGGCGGTGACCTCGAAGAACCGCGCGTGCGCGCGGTCCAGGACTACCGCGATCACCCGATCCGCTGGAAGGCGTTCGGGGGGGCTCAGCGTTGCGGGCATCACATAGCCTCCATGGGCTGCGGGGTTTCGGATTTCGGCTCCGGCAGCTCGGTGAGCGTGGCCTCCGTGAGCAGCAGGACGCTCGCGACGGAGACGGCATTCTCGAGCGCGACCCGGACCACCTTCGTGGGGTCGATGATGCCGGCCTCGACCAGATCCACGTACTCGTTTTTCGCCGCATCGAACCCGAAGTTGCCGCTGCCGGCCCGCATCCGGTCGACCACCACGCCGCCGTCCACGCCCGAGTTCTCGGCGATCTGGCGGGTGGGCGTCTCCAGGGCGCGGCGCAGCATCAAGAGACCCGTGCGCTCGTCGCCCTGCGCCCGCTCGGCGTCGCGCCCCACGGCGTCGATGCAGCGCAGCAGGGCCAGGCCGCCGCCCGGAACGATGCCTTCCGCGATGGCCGCTTTGGTGGAGCTGATGGCGTCGTCGAACGCCTCCTTGCGGTTCTTAAGCTCGGCCTCCGACGGCGCCCCCACCCGGATCACGGCCACGCCACCGGCGAGCTTCGCGAGCCGCTCCTCGAGCTTTTCGCGGTCATAGTCCGACGTCGCGTCCTTGATCTGCTTGCGCAACTCCTCGCAGCGTCCGGCGATCGCCTGCTTGTCGCCGGCCCCGCCGATGATCGTCGTGGCGTCGCGCTCCACGACGACGCGCTTGGCGCGGCCCAGGTCCTCCACGCCGACGTGCTCGAGCTTGACGCCGATTTCCTCTGCGATCACGCGGCCGCTGGTGAGGAGCGCGATGTCCTCGAGCATCGCCTTGCGGCGGTCCCCGAAGCCCGGCGCCTTCACGGCCACGCAGGCGAGCACGCCGCGGATCTTGTTGACCACCAGGGTAGCGAGTGCTTCTCCCTCGACGTCCTCGGCCACGATCAGCAGGCTGCGGTTCATCTTCGCGACCTGCTCGAGCAGCGGCAGCACATCTTTCATCGTGCCGATGCGCTTCTCGTGCAGCAGGATGAACGGCTCCTCGAGCACGGCTTCCATTTTGGCCGGGTCGGTGACGAAGTAGGGGGACAAGTAGCCGCGATCGAACTGCATGCCTTCGACCACCTCGAGCGTGGTATCGGTGCCCTTCGCTTCTTCGACGGTGATCACGCCCTCGGACCCCACCTTCTCCACGGCGTCCGCGACCAGGGCGCCGATGGCCTCGTCGTTGTGGGCGGAGATGGCCGCGACCTGGGCCTTCTCGCGCTTGGTCTTGACGGGGCGGGACAGCTTGCGGAGCCCTTCCACCACGACCTGCAGGCCGCGGTCCAGCCCGCGCTTCAAGTCGATGGCGCTCGCCCCCGCGGCCACGTTCCGTAGGCCTTCGGCGAAGATCGTGTGGGCGAGCAGGGTAGACGTGGTGGTGCCGTCGCCGACGGCGTCGCCGGTACGGGCCGCGGCTTCGCGCAGCACCTGGGCGCCGAGGTTTTCTTCGGGGTCCTTCAGGTCCACTTCCTTGGCGATCGTGACCCCGTCGTTGCAGACCAGCGGCTCACCCCACTTCTTCTCGATCAGCACGCACTTGGACTTGGGACCCAGGGTGACTCGGACGGCGTCGGCGAGGACGCTGGCGCCGCGCAGGACCTTCTCGCGCGCCGCCGATCGGAACACCAGTTGCTTATGCGCCATGGGACACTCTCAACCCTTCCCTTGGACCTCGTGGGCGCGGTGTAGGACCACGGTCGAGGCCTGCGGCCCCTTGTCGCCCCGCTGTTCCGTGAAGCGGACCTCCGCACCCACGTCGAGCTGGTCGAACCCGTCGTCGAGCACGCTGTTCTTGTCGAAGTACACGTCACGGCCGTCCGGGGTGGTGAGGAAGCCATACCCGGCGAGCGGATAGTATTGCGTCACCACCGCGACAGGCGGGGGCTCGTGCGCCTTGACCGCTCCGCGCTTGCGGCGGGCGTAATCCTGGAGCCGCCGGCGGGCGGCGTTGAAGGCGATCTGCACCGCGGTGCGCAGGTCTTCGTGCGGCCGGCGCCGGATCACGATCTCGCCCCCCGGCACCGTGAGGTCGATCCGCACCCGGTGGAGCGCGCCCGAGTGGCGCCGGCGGTTGGGCAGCTCGATGGTCACGCGGCAGGCGGTCACGCGGTCGAAGTAGGACAGCAGCGCGTTTGCCCGCTCCCGGATGTCGGCTTCCATCTCCGGAGAGAGCGTGACATTGCGCAGCGAGACCTGAAGTGGCAGCATGAACATCCTCCGTCACGGGAGGGGGCACCGTCGCCCCATGGACAAGTTCGTGAGGATTCCGTGAAGCGAGCTTGAGGTGGGAGGGAAGCTTTCTTGCCATCGGAACTGACCGTTGCCCGCGGGACCTGTTTCCCGCTGTTCGCGTACGAGGTCGCGCAGGCGATCGACCTCGATGCCGCGGAGCGGAGCATCCGGGCGGGCACCGAACGCCAGACCGTGAAGCACAAGCGGCGGGCGCCCGCGTACTTCGAGTATCGCCCGGCGCCGCTCCGCGTCACGCGTGACGGTGAGGAGTTCGTGCTCGCGGGGTGTCGCTCCGCGCCGGGCGTGGAGGTCGTGCTGTACGACTTCGGGGCGGTCTCGGTGAGCTACGCCATCCCGCTCGCCGGTCCGTTCGCCCGGCTCCCGGCGCTCGCAGACGAGCTGTGGGGGAACGAGCGGCTGGCGGCGGACTCGCGCCGCCACGTGGAGCAGCTGCTCGGCACGTTGGGCCCCGCGGCGGTCCGCCCGAGGATCGCCGATCTGGTGGAGGACTACTCGATCTTCCAGATCGCGGCCTTCACGGACCCCTATGAGGCGGATGCGTTCGGAACGGAGCACGCCCAGACCATCGCGCAGGTGCTCCGGGCGGAGCCCCGTACCCTCTCCCGGCAGGAGATCGGCGACGCCACGGCGTCGCGCCTGTCGTTCGGCCCGCACGATGCCACGTTCATCGACACGGACGCGAGCTTGATCTTCGATCCCGAAGGCGACGACGTGCGCGACGTGATCGAGTTCGCCAACACGCAGCTGCTCGAGATGCGCTATCTCGACCAGCAGCTCGACGACGCGCTGGACCGGTCGTACGAGACGTTGTCGCGCCGGGCGCCCCGCGTGCCGCTCGCCGGCCAATATGGAGCCGACCTGCGCCGGCTCGCGCGGCTGCAGCTCGACGGAGCGATCCTGTTCGAGCAGGTGACGAACGCGCTCA
>JAEHDT010000236.1 GCA_016880225.1 Gemmatimonadota bacterium
ATCTCCATGGCGACGTCTCGGGCCAGGCCGAGATCGGTGCTGAGCCGCTGCACGCTGCCGGCCCCCGCGTGCAGCCGCAGCAGGTTCAGCCGGATCGTCTCCAGCGCCTTCACGGCGTCGCCGAGGCGGCCTTGCACGAGATCGCGCTCGGCCAACAGGTCCGCCACGATGCGGTCGTGTGGCGCTCCCGCGACGGGATCCCGCCGGTCGTTCGCCCCGGGCCCCGCGAGTGCGTCGTTCAGCTCGTCCAGGATCGGCCGCATCCGCTGTGCGTCGCTCTCCAGGCGTCGCACCACGTCGGGCAGCTCGCGCAGCTCGCGGCGCGTCTCGCGCGGCAGCTGCTCGAACAGCTGCTCGGCGGCCATCGCGATGGCCAGCTCGGTCGGCCGATGGGTCGCGGGCGGGGGCAGCGAGCTCGCGGGCACGAGCAGCCGAGCGATGCGGAACAGCAGGCGCCCGACGGGCCCCTGCCACAGCCACGACCAGATGCGCGTGTCGAGGTCGACCCGCCGCTGGAGCCGTACCAGCGCCAAGAATCCGGTCACGAGACCGCCGGCCAGGGACCATCCGAAGATCTGGGCCATGGCCAGGGTCGCGTAAAGCGGCGGGCTCGTGAAGAAGATGAATCCCGACAGACCGGCGATCGCCAGACCGCCGGCGCCGAGCAGCCGCAGAATTCGCTCGTACAACGAGGGTCCGCGGCCGTACTCGAACAGCCGCTCCTCGCGCCCCTGCTCGAGCTCGGTGCGAAACGCCACCCCCAGCTCCTCGGGGCCAAACCCGGAGGCGAGAAACCGGCGGGCACGCCCGACGAGAATCCCGAACGGCACTACCGTCACCGCGGCAGCGAAGGTCCAGAACGCCGCGTCCCCGCCACGCCGGCCGAACAACGACGCCGCGAACCCCATCATGAAGGGGATCGACAGCACGTAGAGCAGCCCGCCCACGCCTCCGAGCCGCGCGTTGCGCTTCACGAACACCCGTAGCCCTACCGGCAGCTCGCGCCGCAGCTCGAGCGCCGCGCCGAGCAGCGTGGCCATCTCCTCCCCTGTCTGCGGCCGGTCGTCCGGGTCCTTCGCGAGGCAGCGATCGATCGCCTGCGCCAGGCGGCGGGGCACGCCGGCCACGCTCGCGAGCGGGGGCGGGACCTCCGTCACCTGCTTGGCCAGCACTTCGGTCGCCTTCTCCGCGTCGAACGGCAGCTTGCCCGACAGCGCGAAGTAGCCGACCACACCGAGCGCGTAGAGGTCGCTGCGGGCGTCCAGCGGCTCCCCCAGCGCCTGCTCCGGGCTCATGAATTCCGGCGTGCCGATCACCTCGCCGCCGTCGAGCCCGGCCGCGCCCCGCACCAACGCGGCGATCCCGAAGTCCGCGACCAGCGCCCTTCCCGTCGCCTCCTCGAGCATGATGTTGTCGGGCTTCACGTCGCGATGCACCAGGCCCTGCGAGTGGGCGTACGCGAGCGCCCAGGCGACCTCGCGCAGCACGCGCGCCGCCTCGGTGGGCGCGAGCGGCCCACGCCGCAGCACCCGCTCGGTGAGCGTTTCGCCCGCGACGTACGCCATCGCGAAGAACACGAACTCAGCGACTTCGTCCACGGCGAAGATCGGGATGATGTGAGGATGGCTGAGCTTCGCCGCCGTGCGTGCCTCGCGCAGGAAGCGCTCGCGCAGGCGCGCGTCGCCCACCTTGCCGGGCGGCAGCAGCTTGATCGCCACGGGCCGGTCGAGCCGCACCTCCCGCGCCAGGTACACGACCCCCATGCCACCGCGCCCTAGCTCTCGCTCGAGCGAATAGCGGCCGGCGAGCGCGGACTGGAAGTCGAGGAACAGGTGGTCGGGTCGGTCGGGCATCGGAGGATGGTAGTGCAGGACGGTAGGGGATGGTAGAACACGGTAGAGGAGCCCGCAACCTCTCCCGCCCTCTGCGCCCTCTACCGCCTTCCACCGCCCCGGTTCAGATTCAGCCCCCTATGCCCGACCACCAACCCTACGTCCCGGCATCCCAGTCGCCAGCCGAGCTGACGCCGCGCGCCCTGATCCTGGGCGTGGTGCTCGGGCTGATCTTCAGCGCGTCGAGCGTCTACCTGGCGCTCAAGATCGGGCTCACGGTGAGCTCCTCCATCCCGATCGCCGTCCTGTCCATCACGATCTTCCGCGCCCTCGGTCGAACCTCGATCCTCGAGAACAACATCGTGCAGACCACCGGGTCGGCCAGCGACTCGGTGGCGGCCGGGGTCGTCTTCACGATTCCGGCGATCCTCCTGATGGGTTACGACCTCGATATCGGCCGAGTGGCGATCCTGGCGACGGTCGGCGGGCTGATGGGCGTGCTGATGATGATCCCGCTGCGTCGCGCGCTGATCGTGAAGGAACACGACACGCTGATCTACCCGGAGGGCACGGCCTGCGCGGAAGTGCTGATCGCCGGCGAAGAGCGGGGACTCCAGGCCAAGCGCGTGTTTCAGGCGTTCGGTGTGGGATTCGTCTACAAGTTCCTGATGGGCGGGCTCAAGCTGTGGCCCGACGTACCCGGCAAGGCGCTGGGATTCTATCCGGGAGCCGCCATCTC
>JAEHDT010000237.1 GCA_016880225.1 Gemmatimonadota bacterium
AGGCGGTCGTAGATGGCGAGCTCCCACAGCGGGAAGCTCAGGTTGTAGCCGAAGCCGCCGCGGTGGCGCGCGTACCACATGTAGCGCCCGTCGGGGCCGAACGCGGCGCCGAGCGCGTTGTTCTGGGTTCCCCGCCCGAGCGGTCCGGGGGCGGGGCCCTTGTCGTCCTTGGTGAGACTCACGCCGGCGCCGCCGTCCTTGTGATACAGCCAGATGTCGTACACCGTGCCGATCGGCATGCCGGTCTTCGACGCCACGACGTAGTCGCCGTCGGGCGTCCACTCGGGCGAGGCGTAGAGGTTCTTGTCGCCCTTGGTCAGGGCGCGCGCATTGGCGCCGTCGGCATCCGCGATCCAGATGTTCTCCGAGCCGCTGCGGTCTGACAGGAACACCAGCTTCCTGCCGTCCGGGGAATAGCGCGGCTGCGTATCGAATGCGGGCCCGGAGGTGATCGGCTTCGCCTCCCCGCCCGATATCGGCAGGGTGTAGAGGTCGCCCAGCAGCTCGAACGCGATCGTCTGGCCGTCGGGCGAGACGTCGAGCGAGATCCAGGTGCCCTCGGAGGTGGTGAAATCGACCGAGCGGGTCGGCTTGAGCGGGAGCTCGTCGGTCTTCTTCTTCGTGGTGTCCGGCCGCTGGGCGGCAAGGGACAGGAACGGGACGGCGGCGGCGAGGAGCGTCGCGGTGAACAGCCTGCGCATCACTGGACTCCGGGGTGAGAACGACGGCGTGCCGGGAATGGCGGCATAACCTGCGGGCTCCCGGTACATCCGTCAAGCACGGGTGTTGACAAATCGGGGACACTTGGCGATCATCCCTCCCGAGCGATAACGATCCAGAGACTGTTTCGAGGACCTGGGCTACCGCCCAGGTCGTTTCGTTTCTGGGGCTCTCACACTGGAGAAGGCCGGATGGAAGTGACGGTAGGCGACGGCGACCGACTGGAGTACGTGTTGAAGAAGTTTCGTCGTCAAATCACCAAAGCCGGACTGTTTCAGGACATGAAGCGGAAGCGCTTCTACGAGAGCCCCGGCGCTCTACGGCGACGGAAGGACAAGGCAGCGGCACGCCGCAAGGTGAAGTCCGCACGACGTCGCGAACACCATTAAGTCAGGAGTAACAGCAGATGGCACGCATTACCGGTATCGTGAAGTGGTTCAACGACGCAAAGGGCTTTGGCTTCATCACGCCCGAGAACGGTGAGAAGGACTGCTTCGTGCACCACACCGCGATCCAGGCACAGGGGTTCAAGTCGCTCGCCGAAGGCGAGCGGGTGGAATTCGACGTCGTGCAGGGTCAGAAGGGTCCCGCGGCGCAGAACGTCGTGAAGCTCTAAGCCACGACGCCGCAGCAAAGACAACGGCGCCGTCCCGAGGGACGGCGCCGTTTGCTTAGCGGTTGTCTACTTCAGTACGATCTTCATCGCCCGGGTCTCGAGATCGATGTCCCAGGTGGTGATGCGCGGCCGCAGAAACTCCTCGCAGTCGCGCGGCGTGACCGACTGGGCATCGGCATCGAGGAACTCGAGCAGGCGCATCCGGGCCTCGAGATAGGTGCACCCGTCCCGCGTCGCCGCCATCCGCAACCCCACTTCATCCTCGAGCTTGCGGTTGACGAAGCCCTGCGCCACCTGGAGCAGCCGGCTCACGATGACGTTCTCGAGCTCGGTGCCGTCGGGCCGGCCCACGCGCCGCTGCAACACCCGCTGCCGCTCCGGCGTGCACAGCTCCAGCACCTGGCGGGTCACCTCCGGGTGGGGCCGCCGCCCGCCCACTCCGTGCAGCTCGCGCTCGGCCCGGGCGCAGGTCGGGAGGTCGTTCCGGTGCAGCCGCAGGAACTTGGTCATGGGAGCGTACAGATCGCTACGCCCCGGCGCCGGGGGGCGCCGCCGGCCCGCCACGAGGTCCGCCATGTAATCTTCCGAGACCTTCACGGCCTCCGCCAGCTCGCGCGGCGTGCGTTTCAGCTCCCGCAACCGGCGCCGGAGCAGTTGACCCACCTTCACGGGCTCCTTCAGAGGCAGCGCTGCAGGCATCTCGGATGGCTCCTTTCGGGGTCGGCACAAGAAAAACCCGCAGAGTGCGAAACGGCGGCAGGGCACACCGCGGGCGAATATGGCATAAATATCGCTAAATTCGAGCGTTAATGGTACCCCGAGCCCTCTGGAGGGGTCGTTTTCCCCGCGCCGGCGGCCCGTTTCCGCACCAAGGCGAGCGATCCTACCAGGATGATCGTCGCAAAGCTGAACCACTGGATCGCGTAGGAGAGGTGGGGTCCGTTGGACACCTCGGGCAGCGGCCAGCGCACCAGGCCGGGCGGTACAGGGCGGTCGAGGGCGGTAGAAGGCGGTAGCTGCTGGATGACGAAGCGGAGGAGCGGGTACGGAACCGAGTCGCGCAGCACCGCCGGGTCCACGTCCCCCCGCCCGCGCGGCGCGACCATGCCGAGGCCGATCACCTCCGCGCTGTCGCCCTCGCGGTACGCCCCCTGGTCCACGTGGTAGGCGTCGGGCGACGGTACCCAGCCCCGGTCCACGAGGACCGCCGCCCCGTCCGGGAGCCGGAGCGGCGTGACGAGATCCACGCCCGGCACGCCCTCGTAGCTCCTGGGTCGCCAGAACCGCTCGTACCCGTAGTCGTAGCGGCCGCGGGCATACACGCGACGGTCGCGAGCCGAATCCGTCGGGACCGCGGCCGCCAGGATGAGCGGCGCAAGCGCCCGGGCGGCGAGCACGGTGGCATTGCGCTCGCGACGCTGCCGCAGCCGATCGAGCTGCCAGAACCCGGCCGCGACGCATCCCGCGGCCACGAGGAAAGCGCCGGCCAGCCCCGCGAGATCCCGCCGGTCCGGGATCAACGAGCCCCGCTCACCAAGGCGAGCTTGGCCGCGCGCGACAGGCGACGCAACGCCGCCTCGCGCCGCAGCGCGGTGGAACGGTCGGGCTGGCGCTCCTCGTAGACGAGCCGCACCGGGCGCCGCGCCCGGGTGTACGCGCTGGCGCTGCCCGCGCTATGGCGCACCAGGCGCTTGGCCAGGTCGTTGGTGATGCCCGTGTACAGCGAGCCGTCGCGGCAGCGCAGCATGTACACGATCCACACCCGTCCCCCTATTCGAGCTTGGCGTCGAGCGTGATCTGGGGAATCCCGCTGAGCGCCTTCGATACCGGGCAGCCCCGCTTCGCTTCGTCGGCGGCCTTCTGGAAGCCGGTTTGGTCGAGCCCGGGGACCTTGCCCCGGACCGTGAGCGCCATCTTGGTGATCTTGGGCGCGCCGTCCACGATGTCGATGGTGCAGGCCGCGGTGGTCTCGACGCGCGCGGCGGGCTTGCCGGCCTTTTCGAGGCCGGCGGAGAGGGCCATGCTCAGGCAGGCGGCGTGGGCCGCCGCGATCAGCTCTTCGGGGTTCGTGCCCTTCTTCCCCTCGAATCGCGTGGCGAAGGTGTACGGTCCGTTGAAGGCGCCGCTCGCGGCGCGGAAGGTCCCCTTGCCGTCCTTGAGCTTCCCTTCCCACACGGCGCTCGCTTGACTGGTGGGCATCGTCTCGACTCCGCTGAAAGTGAGGGTGCGGGAAATCTGGCGGAAGCGACGGGGGGGCGCTACGCTTGTGGCGCTCGCCACGCCAGACAGGCCGGATACCAAGGAACGGACACGATGGCAACGAAGAAGCGACCCCGGCGTCCCACGCGGAAACGCGCGGCGCCCCGCCCCAAACGGCAGAAGCCGGAGTCGCTGCGGCTCCGCTCGGTCGCCGCGTCGCTCACCGTCGCCGACCTGGAGAAGAGCATCGCGTGGTATCGCGACGTGCTGGGGTTCACCGTCGGCGAGCGGTGGGAAGAAGCCGGCCGGACGCGCGGCGTGCAGATGAAAGCGGGCGCCTGCGACATCATGCTCGATCAGGACGACTTCGCGAAGGGCCGGGACCGCCGCAAAGGAGAAGGGTTCCGGATCTGGGTGGCGACCATTCAGGACATCACCGCGATCGCGGCACGCGTCAAGGCGGCGGGCTGGCCGCTCGACCGGGAGCCGTCCGAGACGCCGTGGGGGGACTGGGCGTTCGCCGTGTCCGACCCTGACGGGTTCAAGATCACGTTCGTGCAGGAGTGAGCGGGGCGTTGCTTCACGCGATCGCCGCCTTCGCGCTGGCGCTGCAGTCGCCTTCCGTGGCCGACAGCTCGCCGTTCCGCGCGCTCCCGCTCCCCGCCCCGAACCGCGTGCGCGGTGGCTCGGGAGCGCCGGGGCCGGACTACTGGCAGCAGCGCGCCGACTACGTGATCCACGCCACGCTCGACACGGCGGGGTCGATGATCCGCGGGACGGAGCGGATCCATTACGAGAACCACTCGCCCGACACGCTCGCTTTCGTGTGGGTGCAGATCGAGCAGAACATCTTCGCCAAGAACAGCATCACCTACGCCCTGAACCAGCCGCCGCTGCACTTCGCGGGCGGCGCGGTGTTCGACTTCACGGGCAAGGGATTCATCGGCGGCATCACGATCGAGCGCTTTGCGTCCGCCGGACGGGAGCTGCGGCGCACCGAGCAAGGGACGATGATGCGCGTCGAGCTGCCGCGCCCGCTCGCCCCCCGGGGGATGATCGACTTCGACGTGGCGTGGCACTTCCCGGTGCCGCCGTACGGCGGCGGCCGCATGGGCCGGATCGGCACGCGGCTATACGAGATCGGCCAGTGGTACCCGCGGATGGTCGTGTACGACGACGTGCACGGCTGGAATCCCCTCCCCTACATCGGCGCGGGCGAGTTCTACCTCGAGTATGGAGACTTCGACGTCACGCTCACGCTGCCGGCGGGGTTCGTCGTCGCGGCGACCGGCACCGTAGCCAATCCGCTCGCGGTATGGACTGCCGCCGAGCGCGCGCGGCTGGCGCGCGCGAGGCGCTCGGCCGAGGCCGTCCAGATCGTCACCAAGGCGGAGGCGACCGCGCACGGGGCGCAGCGCACGCCCGGCACCAAGACGTGGCACTTCACGGCGTCCAACGTGCGCGACTTCGCGTGGGCCGCGTCGCCGGACTTCCGCTGGGACGCATCGAGCTGGAACGGAGTCCTGATCCAGACGTTCTACCGGCCCGACGCGACCCCGTGGGAAGAAGCGAACCGGATGGCGCGGTTCACCATCGAGCACTTCAGCGAGACGTGGGGAAAGTATCCGTGGCCCCACGCCACGACCGTCGAGGGGCTGGTGGAGGGGATGGAATACCCCATGCTCACCTTCGTCCCGTCCATCGAGAAGCGCGAGGATCAGTACTGGGTGCTGACGCACGAGTTCGGCCACGAGTGGTTTCCGATGATGGTCGGCTCGGACGAGCGGCGCTACCCGTGGATGGACGAGGGGTTCAACACGTTCATCGACTACGGCTCGGCGGAGGGCTACTTCGCCGGCACGGCGTACGGCGATACCGTGCGGCGCGAGCTGCTCACCGCCTATCAGATCTCGGCCGTGCCGGGCGCCGAACAGCCGCTCATCATCAAACCGGTCGAGTCGCGCGACCTCGCGTGGACCGCCTACCAGAAGCCCGCCCTGATGCTGACCGTGCTGCGGGACGCCGTCCTCGGGAAGGAGACGTTCGAGCGGGCGATGCGCGAGTACGTGCGGCGCTGGTCGTTCCGGCACCCGCAGCCCGCCGACTTCTTCCGCACGATCGAGAACGTCTCAGGCCGGGACCTGGACTGGTTCTGGCGCGCCTGGGTGTACACCACGGCCCGGCTCGATCAGGCGATCGACTCCGTCGCGCAGGTAGGCGACACGGCGTTCATCCACCTGTCGAACCGCGGGCAGATGGTGCTCCCCGTAACGCTCGAGCTGCGCTACGCGGACGGCTCGGTCGAGACGCGCGAGCTGCCGGTGGAGATGTGGAATCTGGGAAGCCGGTTCGTGGCGCGCGTGGCAACGACGCGGCCGGTCGTGGCGGTGGTGGTGGACCCGCGCGCGATCTACCCCGACGTCGATCGCGCGAACAACCGGTGGGCGCCCCCGCGGTAGCCGCGCACCCCCTGAACATCGCGCTGCTCACATCGACCCGCTCGTGGCGGGGGTCGACGACCGTGTTCGCCGTGCTGGCGCGCGGGCTCGCGGACCTGGGCCACCGTACCACGGCGCTCGTCGCCTACGAGCGGGTCGCACGCGGCTTCCGCGAGCAGGGGTTGGACGTCCGGACGTTGCCGGTGGGCCACACCAACCTCGCGGCGGCGCGGGCGCTGCGGCGGACGTTGCGCGAGCTCGCGACGCACGTCGTCTTCGTGGACAAGCCGCGGGACATACGCCACGCGGCGTACGCCGCCGTGCGACGGCCGGTCACGCTGGTGTACTGCCTCAGCACGCCCAGCCCGCCGCGCGATGTCCTCACACGCTGGGCGTTCCGGCGGGTGGGCGTGGCGGTGTTCCTCACCGACCAGCTGGCGCGGCGCGCGCTCGCCGAAGCACCGTTCCTCAAGCGCGCCGCACGGCACGTGATCCCGAACGGCGCGGACTGCGGGCGATTCCGCCCGGATGAGACGGCGGGGCGCGCCTTCCGAGAGCGGCACGGACTGGGCGAGGGGCCGGTGCTGGTGGGCGTGGGCGCGCTGGAGATCGAGAAGCGCTGGGACCTGCTGCTCGACGGTGTAGCGCGGCTCTCCCCGCCCGCGCCGCCCCTGGTGCTGTGCGGGCGCGGGGCGCTCGAGGGCGCGTTGCGGGCGCAGGCGCAGCGGCTCGGCGTGGATGCGAGGTTCATCGGCGAAGTGACTGCGGCGCAGCTCGTCGGCGCGTACAACGCCGCCACGTGCGTGGTCCATACGCGCCCCGACGAGGTGTTCTCGCTGGCGCTGATCGAGGCGCTGGCCTGCGGGCGGCCCGTGCTCGCGGCCGATGGCGGGGGAACCGCCGAGCTGCTCGGCGACGCCGGCGTGCTCGCGCCGCCCGGCGATGCCGCCGCGTTCGCCCGTACGTTGGGGGACCTGCTGCGCGACGCGCGCCCATGTTGGGTCCGGTCTCGACGACGCCGGATTTCTCGCGATCGCGGCCGAAGTGGCGCACGAAGCTCACCCAGTCGCCGCCTTCGGACGCCAGCCCCTGGTGG
>JAEHDT010000238.1 GCA_016880225.1 Gemmatimonadota bacterium
GGGTTCGGCCGCTTCACCGGGGAGGCCAGTGTGCGCGTGCCGTTCTGGCTCGGCACGAGGCTCGGTGTCCGGCTGTTCGCCGGGGGATACGCCGGCGCCTCGCCCCCCGTGGCGCAGCGTCGCATCCCCATCGCCGGCGCCGACCCCTATGAGACCTTCACCGACCCGCTGCTCCGCAGCCGGGGCGCGCTGTTCGTGCGCCCCGATTTCTTCTACCACGCGCCGGGGAACGGCAACCTGCGGGGCTTCCGGAGCGACCTGGGCGGGCGCTGGGCCCTCACCGGCAATGTCGAGCTCATTCGCTCCCTCCTCAGCGGCGACGGTATCTTGCGGGATGTGGCGCTCATGGGATTCGCCGACGGCGGGCTGGTGGACACCCTGGCCGTCCCGTCGGCCACGCCGGGACGCGGCTACACCACGCTGTACGACGGGGGCGTGGGGCTCGTGACGCGCCACCAGATCCGGGACCTGGGCTGGACCATGCGCTTCGAGCTGCCGCTGGTGGTGAACCGCTGGACCTACGCACGCGACCCGCGACCGGGCGAGGGGCGGCTCGCGTTCCGGTGGCAGGTCGCTCTGGCGCCGAGCTTCTGATGGACGCGTCCGCGAACGACCGGCGTGGCTTCTTCCGTGAGGCGTTCGGCCGCTTGGCGCGCGAGGTTGCGGCGCGTACCGAGCAGCGGGTGGCGCCGCGGCGCTGGTTCCGGCCCCCGGGCGCGCTCGACGAGATGGCCTTCGTGGCCTCGTGCACGCGCTGCGGTGACTGCATCCCGGTGTGTCCGGTGCGCGCGATCATCAAGGCGCCGCCCTCCGCCGGCCTCGCCGCGGGGACGCCGATGATCGATCCCGCGATCCAGGCGTGCGTGGTGTGCGCCGACATGCCGTGCGCGCACGCCTGCGAGACGGGCGCGCTGGTGCCTCCGCCCGCCGGGTGGGACGGGGTGCGGATGGGCGTGCTCGAGCTCGACCCGGAGCGCTGCATCACCTTCCAGGGGGTGGCGTGCGGCGTGTGCGCGCGCGCCTGTCCCGTGGGCGAGCGGGCCCTCGCGCTCGACGAGCGGGGGCGCCCGATCCTCCGGCCCGAAGGTTGCGTGGGGTGCGGGGTGTGCGTGACGGCGTGTGTGACGACGCCGTCGTCTCTCACCTTGAGCCTGGATCGCCCTTGACCGACCTCCCCCTCCCCTACCGGGTCGAAAAGCCCTGGGGTCACGAGCTGATCTGGGCCCGCACCGACCGCTACGTCGGCAAGATCCTGCACATCGAGCCGGGCCAGGTGCTGTCGCTCCAGTACCACAACAAGAAGGACGAGTCGATCTACGTCCTGACGGGCGAGATCGTGCTGCGCCTCCAGCAGGGTGAGACGCTGATCGAACGGCGCATAGCGCAAGGCGCCGCGTTCCATATTCACCCCAAGCTGGTGCATCAGTTCGAGGCGGTGGTGGCGAGCGACCTGCTTGAGGCCTCGACGCCGGAGATCGACGACGTGGTGCGGCTCAAGGACCGCTACGGGCGGGTGTGACGTGAAAGTCATCGTGCCCCTCGCCGGGAAAGGGACGCGGCTCTTGCCGCTCACCAACCGGGTGCCGAAGCCGCTGGTGCGCGTGGCGGGGCGGCCGGTGATGGACTACGTCATGGATTCGGTGCGGGGACTCGATGTCGAGGAGCTCATCGTCATCACCGGACATCTCAAGGACGTCGTCGAGCGCTACATCCTCGAGCACTACGAGGTGAAGGCGCGATTCGTGGAGCAGAAGAAGTTGGACGGCACGGCCGGCGCGATCAACCTGGCGCGTCCGTACGTGGACTGTCCGGTGCTCATCATCTTCGTGGACACGCTGTTCGAGGCCGACCTCTCCATCATCAAGACGACCGCGGCGGACGGCATCATCTGGGCCAAGGAAGTGGAGGATTACCAGCGGTTCGGCGTGATCGTGACCGACGCGCGGGGCTACATGACCCGCATCGTCGAGAAGCCGAGCACACCGGTGTCACGGCTCGCGAACATCGGGCTGCAGTACATCGCAGACTGGAAGACGCTGTTCGAGGGCATCGCGCACGTCATGACCCAGCCGCCCGGCAAGGGCGGCGAGTACTACCTCACCGACGCCTTCCAGTACATGGTGGACAGGGGCAAGCGGCTGTTCACGGCGCCGGTGGCGGGGTGGTACGACTGCGGCAAGGTGGACACCCTGCTCGAGACCAACCGTCATGTGCTGGAGCATGGGCGGGCCCGGAACCCCGCGAGCCCCGGCCCGCGCTGCACGATCGTTCCGCCGGTCTATATCGAGGACGGCGTGACGATGCACGACGCCACGGTGGGGCCCAACGTGTCGATCGAGCGCGGCAGCGTCGTGGCCGAGAGCACTATCGCGAAC
>JAEHDT010000028.1 GCA_016880225.1 Gemmatimonadota bacterium
ATGCGTCCCGCGGCCGCCCCGGCGACCCGGGCTCCGGCGGCACCCCGAGCGCCTGGAATGCCTGCGGGGCCGCCCGCGGCGGCACGGACCGCTCCCGCTCCCCGGCCCGCCCCGGCGCCTGCCCCCACCCCCGCCGCGCCGGCCGCGCCCGCGGGCCCGGCTCAACGGATGACGGGTCCGCTGCGGCCCGTGAATCCGTTCATGGTGCAGGACCCCAAGCAGAAGGCGCGGCGGCTCGCGCGGGCGCTCGTATCCGATCTCGTCGTGTACCATCCTGAGAAGCGGCAGCAGGGGCTGCGCGACGGCACGCTGCCGCAGCTCTTCAAGGAAGAGATCGAGAAGAGCTGGCAGGAATACGTCGAGCAGGTCGGCGGCGAGCTCGCCAAGAGCACGCCGTTCTGGGCCGAGGCGCTCAACGAGATCCTCGCCGGGGGCAACAAAGTCTTCTAAAGGGGTGACACCCGTGGCCTTATCCGACCGCTTCGCCGATTTCGACCGCCGTCTCACCGAGCTCGGGAGCTTCCTTTGACGTAGCCGGGAAGACCCGGCGGCTGGGCGAGCTGGAGCACGCCATGGCCGAGGGGAGCATCTGGGCGGATCCCGAGCGGGCGCGTCAGGTCGTGGAAGAGGTCAAGTCGCTCAAGGGCTGGGTCGAGCCGTACACCGCGCTCCGCAAGCGTCTGGACGACGGCCGTGGTCTCGCGGAGCTTGCCGCGGCGGAGCCCGACGAGGCGCTGACGCGTGAGCTCGACGCCGAGGCCGATCAGATTGCCGTCGAGCTGGAGCGGCTCGAGCTGCGGAACATGCTGCGCGGCCCCGACGACGCGCGCGACGCGCTGCTGACCATCCATCCCGGCGCCGGCGGCACCGAGTCGCAGGACTGGGCCGAGATGCTCATGCGGATGTACACCCGCTGGGC
The DNA here is from genome assembly GCA_016880225.1 of Gemmatimonadota bacterium. Lineage (GTDB taxonomy): Bacteria > Gemmatimonadota > Gemmatimonadetes > Gemmatimonadales > GWC2-71-9 > AG41. Next base: position 920 of record JAEHDT010000028.1, read on the forward strand.
GGAGCGCCGCGGCTTCAAGGTCGAGCTCCTGGACATGCTCGAAGGCGAGGAGGCGGGCATCAAGTCGGTCGACCTCCAGATCACCGGGCGCTACGCCTACGGCCTCCTCAAGGCGGAGAAGGGCGTGCACCGCCTGGTGCGCATCTCGCCGTTCGACGCGCAGTCGCGCCGCCACACGTCCTTCGCCTCCGTGTTCGTCTATCCGGTGGTGGACGAAGACATCGAGATCGAAATCAAGGACGAAGATCTGCGCATCGACGTGTACCGGGCGTCGGGGAAGGGCGGCCAGCACGTCAACAAGACGTCGTCGGCCGTGCGCATCACGCACCTCCCGACCGGGATCGTGGTGCAGTGCCAGAACGAGCGCAGTCAGTTCAAGAACAAGGCGACGGCGCTCAAGATGCTCAAGGCGCGGCTGTACGAGCGGGCCGTGGAGGAGCGCGAGGCGAAGAAGGCCGAGGTGGATAAACAGAAGACCGACATCTCGTGGGGCAACCAGATCCGTTCCTACGTGTTCCAGCCCTATACCATGGTCAACGACCACCGTACCGAGCTGAAGATCGCCGACGTGCAGAAGGTGATGGACGGCGACCTGGACCCGTTCATCGAGGCGTATCTCAAACGCTTCGGGAGACAGGCCGCGTGACCGGGTTCGTCGAGGCGGCGCGGCGCGAAAAGCTCGCGGAGCTCGTGAAGCGGGGCGTGGTCCCGTTCGCCTACCGGTTCGATCGGACCGGGAGCGTCCGCACAGCGCTCGAGGGCTTCCGCGAGGGGGACGCTACCGCGCACCGGCTCGCGGGACGCGTGGTGCTGCTGCGACCCATGGGGAAGACGACCTTCGGTCACCTCGAGGACCGCTCCGGGAGAGTGCAGATCTACTTCAAGGTCGACGTCGTCGGCACGGAGCAGTACGAGGTGGTCAAGCTCCTGGACTTGGGCGACGTGATCGGGGTCGAGGGCCCCCTGTTCCGAACCAAGACGGGCGAGGTGACGCTCCGCGTGGAGCACGTCACGCTGCTGACCAAGTCGCTGCGCCCGCTGCCCCTCGGCAAGGAGGACGCGGAGGGCAAGCGGCACGGGGAGCTCTCGGACCCCGAGCTGCGGGCCCGCCAGCGCTACGCACACCTCGCGGTCGACCCCGATGCGCGGGAGCGGTTCCAGCTGCGGGCACGCGTCGTGAGCCACATCCGGAAGTTCTTCGACGCACGCGGCTACATCGAAGTCGAGACGCCGGTGTTGCAGCCGCTGTACGGCGGCGCGACCGCCCGGCCGTTCAAGACCCGTTACGAGGCGCTGGATGCGGACTTCTACCTACGGATTGCGGACGAGCTGTACTTGAAGCGCTGCATTGTGGGTGGGCTCGAGAAGGTGTACGAGATCGGGCACGATTTCCGGAACGAGGGGCTGTCGCGGTTCCACAATCCCGAGTTCACGATGGTCGAGTGGTACGAGGCATACGCCGACTACGAGACCGTCCTGCAGCTCACCGAGGAGCTGTTGGCAGGCATGGTGCGGGAGCTGTTCGGCACCACCACGCTCGAGCGCCACGGCGCGACGCTCGACTTCAAGCGGCCGTTCGCCCGGAAGGATTACTACGCCCTGGTGAAGGAAACGGCGGGCGTCGACCTGGCGCGGGCCAGCGAGCACGACCTGCGGGCGGCCCTCCAGCGCAAAGAAGTCGCCGAGGCCGACACGCTGTCGGGCGGGAAGCTCGTGGACGAGGTGTTCAAGAACTACGTCGAGCCGACGCTGGTGCAGCCGACGTTCGTGCTCGACTACCCGGTGGCGCTGTCGCCGCTCGCCAAGCTCAAGCGCGACGATCCGACGCGGGTTGAGCGGTGGGAGCTCTTCATTCAGAAGCGCGAGCTGGCGAATGCCTTCAGCGAGCTGAACGATCCCGAGGAGCAGCGCCGCCGCTTCGAGCAGCAGGGACGGCTGCGGGCCGCCGGCGACGCCGAGGCGCAGCAGTTGGACGAAGACTTCATCCGGGCTCTCGAATACGGGATGCCGCCGACGGGCGGTGTGGGGCTCGGCCTCGACCGCCTGTTGATGATCCTGGCGGACCAGCCGCACATCCGCGACGTGATCCTGTTTCCGATGCTCCGGCCCCAATGACCATCTTCACGCTGGGCCTGCTCCAGGCCGTCCTGTGGGTCGCCGCCCTGGCGGCGATCGCGGTGGTCGCCACCAACTGGCCGCGAGCGCTCGATCTGCGGATCACCCTGCGGTATCTGCGGAGCCGGCGCTCGTCGCGGCTGCTGTCGCTGATCACCGTGATCGCGGTGGGTGGCGTGACCGTCGGCGTGATGGCGCTGATCGTGGTGCTCGGCGTCATGAACGGACTGCAGGCGGACCTGCGCGACAAGATCCTGGTGGCGAATCCGCATCTACGCGTCCTGACCTACGGCGAGGACCTGCGGCTCGACGACTGGCGCAAGGTGCTGGCCCAGGTGCGCGGCACCCGCGGCGTGCAGGCGGCGGCCCCGTTTGTCCTCACGCAGGGCCTGATCTCCGCGGGGCACGACTACGCCGAAGGGGTGATCGTGTACGGGGTGGACCCGGACAGCGGCCGCCTGGCGGTGACGAGCTTCGCGCGCCACTTCACGAAGGGCGACCTCACGTTCAAGACCACGCACACAGACGTGGAAGGCGGGATCGCCCTCGGTACCCGACTCGCCTCCAAGCTCTCGGCGTTCCCGGGCACCGTGGTCACGCTGGTCGCGCCCGCCGGCGCGAAGTTCAACCCGAGCGTCGGCGCCTACGTGCCCAAGTTCCATCGCTACGAGGTCACGGGGATCTTCGACACCGGGATGTACGAGTACGACAACAGCTATGTCGCGCTCGACCGCCGCGCGGCGCAGCGCTTCGCCGGCCTCGACACCGCGGTGACGGGCATCGAGGTGCGCCTCGCCGACCCGGAGCAGGCGCAACCGTTCGCGCTCGCCCTGGAAACGCAGCTCGGCTATCCCTACCGGGCGCTCGACTGGCAGTCGCAAAACGCTTCGCTCTTCTCGGCCCTGAAGCTCGAGAAACTCGCGATGGCGTTCGTGGTGTTCCTGATCTGCGTGGTGGCGGCGTTCAACGTGGTCGGCACACTCACGATGGTGGTGCGCGACAAGACCCGGGAGATCGGAATCCTGCTCGCGATGGGCCTCAGGCAGGGGGCGATTCGCCGCATCTTCCTGGCCCAGGGGATCTTGATCGGGCTCACCGGTACGAGCCTCGGCGTGGTGCTCGGACTCGTGCTGGGCGGCATGGTGAACCGCGGGCACTGGATCCCGATCGATCCCTCCATCTACTTCATCGATCACCTGCCGGTGCGCACGCAGCTGCTGGACGTCCTGCAGGTCGTGGTCGCGAGCCTCGCGGTCGCCACGTTTGCGCCGCTCTACCCGTCGATCCAGGCGGCGCGGCTCGATCCCGTCACGGCGATCCGGTACGAATGACGGCGCTGCTCGAGGCGCGGGGGATCCGCAAAGTGTTCGCCGGCGGCGACGGGCAGCCGCTGGAGGTGCTGCGGGCGGTGGAGCTCGAGGTGCGGCGCGGCGAGTTCGTCGCGATCGTCGGAGCGTCCGGCGCCGGGAAGAGCACGCTGTTGCACCTGCTGGGGGCGCTCGACCGGCCGACCGGCGGGGACGTGTGGCTCGACGGCTCGCGCTACGCCGACTTGGAGGAGGCGGCCCTGTCCGAGCTCCGGAACCGTAAGCTCGGCTTTGTGTTTCAGTTCCACCATCTCTTGCGAGAATTCTCCGCCTTGGAGAACGTGATGATGCCGCTCCTGATCGGGGGCATGGGGCCGCGCCAGGCCCGCTCGCGGGCGGAAGAGGTGTTGTCGCTGGTCGGCCTCGCGGGCCGCATGGCGCACCGGCCGGCCGAGCTCTCGGGGGGCGAGCAGCAGCGCTGCGCCGTGGCGCGCGCGCTGGTGCACGATCCGAGCCTGGTCCTGGCGGACGAGCCGTCGGGCAATCTAGATCACGCCAACGCGGATCGTCTGCACGAGGTGTTCTTCCGCCTGGCGCGCGAGTACGAGACAGCGGTGGTGGTGGTCACTCACAATCGGCAGCTCGCCGGCCGGGCGGATCGAATCCTGATGCTCGAGGACGGTCGCCTGGCGGCGGTTGGATCGGTGGACGCGATACCCTGATGCGGTGCGACAACTGCAAGGAGCGTGAAGCGGTCATCAATCTGACCCAGGTGGAGCACGACACGAAGGTCACGCTCCACTTGTGCGAGCAGTGCGCGCAGCAGAAGGGCGTCGAGACCGGAGCCAACGTGCTCAAAACGCCGCTCGGCGGGTTCCTCCAGGGTATGATCGGCAAGGGCCCGGCGAACGTCTTGCCCACGCCCGCCGACGGCCTGCGGTGCGCCGGGTGTGGCAGCACCCTGAAGGACTTCCGGGAGTCGGGAAAACTGGGTTGCGGGCAATGTTACGAGTCGTTCGCGCCGCACCTGCGCGACCTGCTGCGCCGGCTGCACGGCTCCAGCCAGCACGTAGGTGAGCGCTACGCGCCGCCCGGAGCGGAAGGCGCCACGGACCCGCGGCTCCAGCTGCTCGACTTGAAGGAGCAGCTGCGGCGCGCCGTGGACAACGAGAACTTCGAACTGGCCGCCGAGCTGCGCGACCGCATCCGGGTGCTCGAATGATCGACCTGTCATTGTTGCCGGACGGCGGGATCGGCTGGCTCGACGCCTCGGGGCCGCGGGGGAGCATCGTGCTCTCCACGCGCATCCGGCTCGCCCGTAACCTCGAGGGCTACGTGTTCAGCCAGCGCGCCAAGGACGCCGACCGCACCGCCGTGCTGACGCGCGTGGAGGAGGCTGGAGCCGCGAGCGAGCTGTTGCGTGGGGCGGTGACCATCCGGCTCGATCAGCTCGAGCGGCTCGACCGCCAGCTGTTGCACGAGCGACACCTCGTGTCCAAGGAGCTCGCGGGCCTCGATCGGGAGGTGCGGCCGCGCCCGGGCGCGGCACTGATGGTGCAGGGCGGCGTGGGGGTCATGGTCAACGAAGAGGACCACCTGCGATTGCATGGAATGCGCTCGGGATTCGCTCTGGAAGACGCGTATGCTCAACTGGAGGCGCTGGATGCCGATTTGGGGCGGCTCCTGCCCTTCGCGTTTCACCCGGAATTTGGCTATCTTACCTCCTGCCCGACCAACGCCGGCACGGGCCTGCGGGCGAGCGTGCTTATCCACTTGCCGGGCCTCGTGTTGACCAAGGAAGTCGGGAAGGTGTTGCAGGGACTCGCCCAGGTTGGGCTCACCTTCCGGGGTTTGTACGGAGAGGGGAGCGAAGTCGTCGGGAACTTCTTTCAGTTATCCAATCAGACGACGCTGGGCAAGTCCGAAGACGAGCTGCTCGACCACCTCGGCAAGATCGTACGCCAGGTGATCGAGTACGAGGAGCAGGCGCGTGATGTCCTGCTCCGGACGGCGCCCGATGAGGTGGCCGACAAGACGTGGCGTGCCTACGGGCTGCTGAAGTACGCGCGCAAGCTGACGTTCGAAGAGACGATGAACTTGCTGAGCGGGGTCCGGCTGGGTGTCGGATTGAATCTGATCCCGGGCTTGAGTGTATACACGCTCAACAAGCTGCTGATCTTCACCCAGCCCGCGCACTTGGCGGCGCTCGAGGGACGTCAGACCGGCGATCCCGAATTGCCCACGGTGCGTGCCACGTACGTACGTCGCGTGCTCGAGACCGAGGCGGTGTGAGGCAGGGGGAGAGATGAACGGCTACAACTTCACGGATCGCGTGCGCAAGGTCCTGCAGATGGCGCGGGAGGAAGCCGCGCGGCTGCACCACGAGTACGTGGGGACCGAGCACATCCTGTTGGGCCTGATCCGCGAAGGTGAAGGCGTCGCGGCGGCCGTCCTTACCAACCTGAACGTCGACCTCGAGGAAATCCAGCAGAAGATCGAGGAGACGGTGAAGAAGGGGAAAGCCGCGGCGGCCGCGGGTCCCGACCTGCCGTACACGTCGCGCGCCAAGAAGGTGCTCGAGCTGGCGATGAGCGAGGCGCGCGAGCTCAACCATTCCTACGTGGGCACCGAGCATCTGCTGCTCGGCCTGCTGCGGGAAGAGAAGGGCATCGCGGCGCAGGTGCTCACGGACGCGGGCGTCAACCTGGAGCAGGCGCGGGCGGAGACGCTGCGGCTGCTCGGCAGCGAGATGCCCTCCGGGCCGGCTCCCTCCGGGGGCGGCGCGCAGCCCGCCAGTCCCAAGAGCGAGAAGAAGTCCAAGACGCCCGCGCTCGATCACTTCTGCCGCGATCTCACCCAGCTCGGAGCCGAAGGGCAGCTCGATCCCACGATCGGGCGCCAGAAGGAAATCGAACGGGTGATGGAGATCCTGTCGCGCCGCAAGAAGAACAACCCCGTGCTGATCGGCGAGCCCGGCGTGGGCAAGACCGCCATCGTCGAGGGGCTGGCCCAGCTGATCGCGAGCGGCCAGTGCCCCGACGCGCTGAAGGATCACCGCGTGCTCTCGCTCGACATGGCGGCGGTGATCGCGGGCACCAAGTACCGCGGCCAGTTCGAAGAGCGGCTCAAGGCGATCATCAACGAGATCGGCCAGAACCGGAACATCATCCTGTTCATCGACGAGCTGCACACCCTGGTGGGCGCGGGCGCCGCCGAGGGGGCGGTGGACGCCTCCAACATGCTCAAGCCGGCGCTGGCGCGGGGCGAGCTGCAGTGCGTGGGTGCCTCGACGCTCAACGAGTACCGCAAGTACATCGAGAAGGACGGCGCGCTGGAGCGGCGCTTCCAGACCGTGATCGTCGATCCGCCCACGGTGGACGAGACGATCGAGATCTTGAAGGGGCTGCGCAAGCGCTACGAGGAGCACCACCGGGTCATCATTCCCGATGAGACCCTCGACGCCGCCGCGAAGCTGTCGGAGCGCTACATCACGGACCGGTTCCTGCCCGACAAGGCGATCGACGTGATCGACGAGGCGGGGGCGCGGGCACGGCTCGCCACGCAGGTGCCGCCGCCCGAGGTCGCCGCGCTCAAGGGCAAGCTCGAGCACATCAACGGCGACAAGGAGAACGCGGTCCGCGACCAGAACTTCGAGCGGGCGGCGGCGCTGCGCGACCAGGAGCGCGAGCTCCAGGCCGAAATCCGGCGCAAGCAGGAAGCGTGGGAGAAGGAGCGCCAGACGCACCGGCCCACGATCAACGAGGAAGGCGTGGCCTTCATCGTGTCGCGCTGGACGGGGATTCCCGTGACGCGACTCCAGGAGGCCGAGACGGCGCGGCTGCTCCGCATGGAGGAAGAGATGCACCAGACCGTGGTCGGCCAGGACGAGGCGATCGCGGTGATCTCGCGCGCCATCCGCCGCAGCCGCGCGGGATTGAAGGACCCCAAGCGGCCGATCGGCTCCTTCATCTTTTCCGGCCCCACCGGCGTCGGCAAGACCGAGCTGGCCCGCGCGCTGGCGCGCTTCCTGTTCGCCGACGCGAGCGCGTTGATCCGCGTCGACATGTCGGAGTACATGGAGAAGTTCTCGGTGAGCCGGCTGATCGGCGCCCCCCCGGGGTATGTCGGCTACGAGGACTCGGGCACCCTGACCAAGTCGGTGCGGCGCAAGCCGTACTCGGTCGTGCTGCTGGACGAGATCGAGAAGGCGCATCCCGACGTCTTCAACATCCTGCTGCAGGTGCTCGATGAAGGGCACCTGACCGACAACTACGGCCGCGTCATCGATTTCAAGAACACGGTCGTCATCATGACGTCGAACGTGGGCGCCCGCGACATGGTCAAGGGGAAGGCGCTCGGCTTCGCCCAGCCGGATACGCGGGCGACGTTCGAGAAGATGGCGGAGAAGGTCAAGGAAGAGATCAACAAGACCTTCAACCCCGAGTTCCTGAACCGGCTGGACGACGTCATCGTCTTCCACCCGCTCACCCGGGAGCACATTGCCCAGATTGTGGCGATCCTGCTCAAGGAGGTGCAGCGCCGGTTGGGCGAGGAGGAGCTGACGCTCCGGTTGACGCCGGCGGCCTCGGACTTCCTCGTGGAGCGCGGGTACGATGAGCACTTCGGCGCCCGCCCGCTGAAGCGCGCGATTCAGAAGTACGTCGAGGATCCGCTGTCGGAGAAGATCCTGGTCGGCGAGTTCGCGCGGGGCGACGAGATCGAGGTCGATGTGGCCCCCGACAAGGAGCGCCTGGCGTTCCGGGCGCTCTCCGGCTCGAAGGCGTGATCCGCCGGCTCCTGCCGTCGGTCGCCGTCCTCGCGGTCCTCGTGGTGCCGTCCCGGGCCTCCGCCCAGGAC
>JAEHDT010000239.1 GCA_016880225.1 Gemmatimonadota bacterium
GCTCCACCAGCTGGTCCTCGATGATCGTCTCGATCGTGACACGCGCGGCCGCCGCCGCCAGCGGATTGCCTCCATAGGACGACGAGCTGCCGCTGGGGTTGGCCCACGGTTTCGAGAAGGCGATCTCCTCGCGCGCGATCACGCCGCTCATCGGGAAGCCGCCGCCGAACCCCTTTCCCACCGTGAGCACGTCGGGGAGCACGTTCTCGTGTTCGATCGCGAACATCTTTCCGGTGCGCCCGAACCCCGTGATCATTTCGTCGCAGATCAGCAGCGCCCCCAGCTCGTCGGCCAGCTCGCGCACCAGCTTCAGGTAGCCCGGCGGCGGCACCACGTTCCCCGCAGTACCCTGGATCGGCTCGACGATGATGGCCGCCACGTCCTTCGCGGTCTCGAGCTCGATCTTCTTGCGGAGAAACTCTACGCAGTGCCACTCGCAGGACGGGAACGTCTTGTCGAAGGCGCAGCGCGCGCACGAGGCGTAGGGCGAGAGATACGCACCCGGCATGAGGGGTCCGAGCGCGTGCTTGAAGCTCGAGCCGAGCAGCGGGAGGACGCCACCAGTCTTGCCGTGGAACCCGCCCCAGAAGCCGATGGCCTCGGTGTGGCCAGTGCGCGACTTGGCGAGGCGCAGCGCCGCCTCGATCGCCTCCGCCCCGCTCGAGTAGAACTGGGTACGGTTCAGGTCGCCCGGCGTCAGCTCCGCCAAAAGCTTCACCAGTGCGGCGCGGTGCTCCGTGGTGAAGCTGCCGACGTGCACCCGCGCCACCTGGCGCTGCATGGCCGCCACGTACTTCGGATGGGCGTAGCCGATGCTCGCGACGCCGACCCCCGCCAGCAAATCGACGTAGCGGTTGCCGTCTACGTCGTACAGCACAGCCCCTTCGCCGCGGTCGATCGACAGCTGGCTGAACAGGGCCACGCTCTGCGTTCCGGGGGCAAGGTACAGCGCCTCGGCGTCGAACAGGGCTTTGGATTTGGGACCGGGGAGCTGGACCTTACGGAGCGTGTGGGTCACGGATGCTTCCGATGCGCAAAGCGATGCACGATGTACTCCGCGATGGCCTGGGCCGCGTCCGCGCGGAACGGCGCGAAGCTCGGCCAGTCGTTGATGTCGATCAGCACAGGGCGGTCCGGTTCCGGGAGGGCGACATCGCCGCCGAACACCTCGAGCCCCAGGATGGCCGCCGCCTCGAACGCGAGTGCCTTCAGCCGGTTTTCGTCTACCGCCGGCCGCTCGCCGCCGAACCCCGCGTCCGCCCCGTACCACCGGAAGAAGCGGCCGTCGGTCACCCCGTAGAACTTGACGACCGGACCGGGCACGTGCTCCTGCAGCGCCACCCACGGGATGCCCCGGGCCGTGAAAGCCTCGAGCAGCGCCGGCACCCGCTCGAGCGACGCGGCGACGACGTCTTCCGGCCGCTCGGCATGCACGTCGCCGCGCTTGATCCAGATCTTCTGGTGGTCGGGACTGAGGGTGGCGAGCTGCTCCGCGGGAGGGAGCGGCGCCGAGCTGGCGTGGATCAGCGTGCGAGGAAAGGCGAGAGGGCTCTCCGCCAGCCGCTTCACGAGGCGGTGGCGATGGCAGTTGAGCGCGCTCGAGGCGCGGTTCACCACGACGACACCGTCGGACTCGAACGGCATCAGCTGTTCGGCCGCGAGCGATCCCTGGCACATGTTGAGGTAGAGTTCCGCGGCCGGGAGCCGGCCCTGCTCGACCTCGAGCTCGGTGGTCTTGATCGCCCGCCAGCCGTGCGCCTCGAGCCTCCCCACGGTCGCGTCCAGAATGGCCGTATCGTTCACGCGGTGCTGCTGGGGAGAGTACGACGGACTCCGGTAGATCGCGACCAGTCGAGCCAAGGGCCTACCTTTCGCGCGCGGCGAGCCACGCGTTCGCAGTCTGAAGATCAGAGGGCCGATCGATGTCGATGATGCGGGGGACTTCAACCGCCGCCACCCGCCGTCCATCCGTCACCAGCGCCTTGAGGAAGCCGCGCATCCTGGATCCGCCCTGCGCAACGGCGTCGCGAGCGGCGCGACGCGTCGCGGGGCTCAAGCCGTACACCCCGCCGGTGACGCAAGGAGGGTGGAGCGGTGCGTCGCTCACGGCCCGGACGGCCCCGTCCCCGTCCCGGTTGACGTACACAGGAGACTCATCGTCCACGTACGGCGTCACAGCCAGGACCATGTCGGCGCCGTCCGCCAGGAGCCGTGCAACCGCCCCGAATACGGCCCGCCAGTCGGCCGGTCGCATGACTGTGTCGACCATGCTGCAGAAGACCGGCCCGGGCGGGACGGCGCGCAGCGCTTCCACAAGGGTGTGGAGGGAGGAGGGGGTGCGGCATTCGACCACGGTAAGGGGAGGGCCGAAGCGTCGACCGTCAAGTGACCGCGTCACGGCCGGGAAATCGGCCCGAACGGCGCAGGTGAGGCTCGTGCAACCCAGTCCGGCGAGCGTCTCCAGCAGTCCAACGATCTGGGGCCGCCCTCCCACCTCGACGAGGGCCTTCGGAATGGGGATACCGCCGGCGGCCAGCCGCGACCCCTCGCCCCCCGCCAAAATGAGTCCGTGCACGTCAGTCGAGCACCCGTTCGATGTCCGGCAGCTCGCGGATCCGGGCCGTGGGTACGACCCCGGCCGGAGGGACGCGGTCCGCCGGCGCGAGCCAGCAGGTACGAATCCCGAGGACGGCCGCGCCGCGGATGTCCGCTTCGACGTTGTCGCCCACCATCCACGCGACCTCGGGCGCCGCGCCGAGGGCCGCCAGCGCGTGCGCGAAGATGCGTGCGTCGGGCTTGCTCCAGCCAACCAGGGTGGAGTCGCTGACGCTGACGAACAATCTCGCCAGGCCGAGCTCTTCCAAACAAGGCTCGAGGTTGCCGGTGAAATTCGAGACGATCGCGAGCCTGTAGCGGCGGGCGAGGCGTTCCAGAACCGGCACGTTGCGCCGCACCGCCGCCACGGCGTCCGCGTGAAACCGGTCCGCCAGGGCGCGGGCGTCCACGGCGTCGCGATCGGGGAGGAGCGCGGCGAGCACTTGGACCTGCGCATCGATCGTGGCCCGAAAGCCGAGCCCGGACACTCCGGGAAGCCGGGCCATTGCGGCGTCGGACGCCTTGAACAGCGCGTCGAAGGCCGCGAAATCGAGCGTGCCCCCGCTGTGCCGGTACGCCGCGTAGTACCGCGGGCTCCAATGCACTCCGTCAGCGTCCAGCGTGCCGCCGAAGTCGAACAGCACGACCTCGGCCATGGGCGGTCTAACGGCGACCGTGCGCTGCGTGCTCGTGCCCGCCCATCTTCATCATCGTCATGGGCGCGGACCCGCCGGCCATGTGCATCTCGTGGCCGGCCGTGAGCCGCATGTAGTGCCGGTAGTCCTGTTGGTAGAGCGAGTCGCTCGCGTCGGCGGCGGGCCACCGCACGCCGCGGTCGGGCACGAACAGTCCGCCGATCACGCCCATGCCGCCGTCGGGAATCGGCGCACCGGTGGGATTGTCGTAGGCCACGGTGACGCGGTAACGGTGCTCGGGAACGATGCGGACGCCGAGGCGGGTCCACCCGTACAGCATGGCGATGGGAACCGACTCGATGTGACCGGCCGAGTCGACGACCGGCGCGGCGTGGTAGATGGTCGCCCCGGTGGTCACGTCCGTGAATTCGATGACGCGCCCGTAGTCGTGCATGTGTCCGCCCAGGCCGACGATCTTGCCGGCCACCACCGGACTCCCCTCGTACGAGCGGGCCGACCGCCCGGGCGGCAGCGGAAACGACTTGTCCCCGACCGGAAACGCGACGTCCATCTGCCAGGGGGATGCGTCGAACAGCGGCCACGGCCGGCCGCTGGGGATGAAGTTCATCACCAGTCGGACCCGCGCCTGGCGGTAACCCGTCGGCGTCAGATTTTCCACCATCGCGCTCGCCACGACGCGCTTCCCGCGCTCGAGCGGCAGCCCGAACAGGAGCCACGGCAGGCGGACGGTGCCCGTCTCGTGCCCGGCCGCGAGCAGGCGTCGCGAGATGGGAAGAAACAGCTCGCGGTGATCGGGGTCGATCAGATTGAAGTGATGGATCAGCTCGTCCGGCAGCTTCGCGCCGGTCGAGTCCACAACCTCCACGCGGAAGCCGTAGATGGATCCCGTCTCGGGGATGTCGAGCGTCGCGACCGGCGGCTGCGCGATCATGTGATGCGGCGTGCGCGCGGGCAGATCCACCGGCGCGAGGTCGATGACGAGCGCGCGGCCGCGATCGACGAAGATGCGGGCACCGGGAGCGGCGTCCGACGGCGCGACCTGCCGCCCGTCGGCGGCGATCGTGAGAGCGAGGGCGAGCGGTGCGAGGGCGCGGAGGTTCACAGCGGCGAATTGTAACCGGCCGCTCCCGGGCCGAACAAGGCTCGCCCGAAACCCGTCAAGCGGCGGTCATGGGCACCTGGGGAGCGTCCCGGGGAAACTCGTCTTGAACGTGTTCCGGCTCCAGCAATTGTCGCTGCCCGCCGGGATCCAGAGGAGGTCTACCGCCGGCAGGAACGGGATCGGCGAGGCCACCCTCCCGTTCCGGACCAGCACGTTGTGTACGATCCGGTCGAAGTCGGGATCGGGCTCGATGTCGGCGAAGGCCTCGGACGGCAGGCCCGCGAGCTGGCCCAGCACCAGCGTACTTGCCACCCCGATGCCGACGAATTGATTGCCCCTCACCAGGTTGTCCTCGACCCGCACATGATCGGCCCCCACCACGAGAATCCCCGAGCCGGTCGGCACGAACGACGCGAGATCTCCCGGTGGGGCGAAGTTCACGTGGTTGTTGTCGTGGATGCGGTTCCCGGCGACCAGTACGTCGCTCGAGGTTTTCGCGTCCAGGCCCGGGAGCAACACGATCAGAATGCCCACGACGTTGTCGTACGCCTCGTTTCCGACGGCGCGTGCGTGGTGCACGTTCTCGAATTCGATTCCGTTCACGTTCGCGAATGTCACGCTCGTGCGCACGGTCACGTTCGTGTCCTGGCCCACATAGATCCCGGTGTCGCTGTGGCCGGAGGCGCGACAGCGCTCGATCAATCCGTCCGACGAATGCACCGGAAACAAGCCGTACTCGCCGTTGTCCTGCGCCGTGACGCCCGAGAGGAGAAAGCCACGGACACCCGACAGGAACACGCCGTTCTCCTCGAAGCCACGCACGGTGACGTCGACAAGGGCAAATCCATCGCTCCCGGGGGCGACGGTGATGCCGTTGGCCGCGCCACCGGGATTCTCGATCACCACCCGGGCGCCGCGCCGGCCGCTGCGGCCCGCCAGAGTCAGGCCCGGCACCGCAACGTGTATCGCTTCGTGGTAGGTCCCGGGTTCGATCACGATGACGGCCCCGCTGCCGGCCGCGTCCACCGCGGCCTGAATCGACTCGCCGGCGTGAACCACCACGTCGGGGCGCCCGAGTCGTTCGGGCGAGAGCGACGGCGGTGCGACCGCCTGGGGTGCATCGCATCCGGCGGCGAGCAGCGACGACAACGCCACGACGTGTCTGAAGCGAGCCATGTGACCCTCCTCCGGTGAGCGCGACGGCAGCATGCCTCGCGTTGGTCAAGTCCCGTTCAAGCGGCGCCGCCGGCCGCGTCGCGAATCCGCTGACGCTCCCCTTCCACCACCATGTCGCGGCCGATCACGTCGCGCACGATGCGCGCGACGAAGGCGTAGCCGCGCGGGTCGGCCGCGAGCCAGCGCTGCCACTCTAGCTCGTCGAGGGCAGCCGCTAGGGCGTCTCCCGCGACGCCCGCCACGCGCCCCAGCGTTTCCGCCCTCACGCGGTCGCCCAGGACCGCGGCCGCGACCAGCACGTGCTGCGCCTCGCCCGACAAACGGCGGAAGTTGACGCGGACTGCCGCGACGATGGCGTCGGGCAACTCGCCCGGCAGTGTCTGATCGAGCGTCTTGAGCGGCTCCGGCCAGGCGCCCCCGGTCTCGCGCAGGTCGAGGCCCGCAGCGACGGCGTGCAGTAGCTCGACCGCGAGCAGCGGAATCCCCGCGGAATCGGTCGCGACGCGGCGTGTCACGCGGTCCAGCTCCACCTCACCGTAGGACGGCAGCGCCCAACGCGCCAGCTCCCGCACCGCGCCGGAGGCGAGCGACCCGAGCCGCACGGCCGCGCCGGCCAGCTCCCGCCCGATGCGCACTCGCAGCTCATCCAGCTCGGCGCGCGCCGGCTGGGGGGCGGCAGTCAGGAGGAAGAGCGCCCGCACGCGCGCCAGATCGCGCGCCGCCGCGCGCAGCGCGAGCA
>JAEHDT010000029.1 GCA_016880225.1 Gemmatimonadota bacterium
ACGCCGAGACGCCCACCAACCCGATGATGCAGCTGTGCGACTTGGCGGCGGCGGGCGAGATCGCGCGCCGGGCGGGCGCCCTCTTCGTCGTGGACAACACGTTCGCCACGCCGTGCTTCCAGCGCCCGCTCGAGCTCGGCGCCGACGTCGTGCTGCACTCGACCACCAAGTACCTGAACGGACACAGCGACATGGTGGGCGGGATGCTCGTGATGAGCCGCGACGATCTCGCCGAGCGGATCGGCTTCCTGCAGAATGCCGTGGGCGCCGTGCCGGGACCGTTCGACTGCTGGCTCTGTCTGCGCGGCACCAAGACGCTGGCTCTGCGGATGCGCCAGCACGACGCCAACGGCCGGCGCATCGCGGAGTGGCTCACGCGGCACCCCAAGGTCGAGCGGGTCTACTACCCCGGCCTGCCGTCCCATCCGCAGCACGAGCTCGCGTGCCGCCAGATGAAGGGCTTCGGCGGGATGATCTCGATCGAGCTCGGCTCGCTGGAGCGGGCGAAGCGGTTCGCCGAGCGCACCCGCATTTTCGCCCTCGCCGAATCGCTGGGCGGCGTGGAGAGCCTGATCGGGCATCCCGCCTCGATGACCCACGCGAGCGTGCCACCCGAGATGCGGCGCGGTATGGGGTTGACGGACAGCCTGGTGCGCCTGTCGGTGGGCATCGAGGACGTCGAGGACTTGATCGGAGACGTGGAGCAGGCGTTGGACGCGGCGGAGTGAGACGAAACACGTCCGCCGTCGCGGCGTAGTGACAGCCTCTCTTTGTACAGGAGCACCACATGACTGAGCCCACCCTGCCCGCGGCGCGCCCGCGCAAGATCCTCACCCAGATCGCCCCGGTGACGTGGGAACACCCTGCCGACCGCGCGGCGCTGCAGTCACTGCGCTCGGTCCCGGGTTTCGACGAGGTGGTGAAGAAGATCTACGGCTTCATCGGGGAGCGAGGCGTACGGTTGATCTTCCAAGCCGACGCGGTGCGCGTCGGGCCGACCCAGTTCCCCCGTTTGAACCAGCTCTATACCGACGTCGTCACGTCCATGGACTGGCCCGATCGCCCCGACCTGTTCGTGTCGCAGACGCCGTTCGCGAACGCCGGTGCGTTCGGCATGGACAAACCGTTCATCGTGATCAACTCCGGTACCCTCAAGCTGCTGGACGACGACGAGCTCCGGAACGTTCTGGGCCACGAGCTCGGCCACGTGATGAGCGGGCACTCCCTGTATCACACCATTCTCGTGCTCATCCTCAACGTGAGCCTCGGTGCGCTGCCGTTCCTCGCCGGCATCGCGATCCTCCCGATCCAGCTCGCGCTGCTCGAGTGGTTCAGAAAGAGCGAGCTGTCGTCCGACCGCGCAGGCCTGTTGGCGTGCCAGGATCCCACCGCGTCGCTGCGCGTGAACTTGAAGTTCGCGGGCGGCGGCGACATGGCGCAGATGGACCTGAACGCGTTCCTCGCGCAGGCCAGGGAATACGAAGAGGCAGGCGGCGCCGTCGACCGCATCTTCAAGATCCTCGGCGTGCTGGGCCGCTCGCACCCCTTCAACACCGTGCGCGCCGCCGAGCTGCAGCGCTGGATCGAGGGGGGACACTACGATCGCGTGCTGCGCGGCGAATACACCCGCCGCGGGCCGGACGCGGACCAGCGTCCCCTCGAGAGGGACGTGGACGAAGCGCGCGAGCACTACATGAAGGAAGCGAAGGCCGTGGTGGACGACGTGGTGGATACCGCCAAGCGGGCCGCCCAAGCCTTCTCGGACGCTTTCAAGAAGAAGTGAGAGTCCTGGTCGTCGGCGGGGGCGGCCGCGAGCACGCGCTCTCCTGGGCGGTGAAGCGCGACGCCCCCGATGCGACGATCTTCGCCGCCCCCGGCAACCCCGGCACCGCCCAGCTCGGCACCAATCTCGACATCCCCGCTACCGCGACGGACGACCTCGTCCGCGCGGCGCGCGACCACCGAATCGACTTCACCGTCGTCGGGCCGGAAGCGCCGCTCGCGGCGGGTCTCGCCGACGCGCTGCGGGCGGCCGGCCACCCGGTGTTCGGGCCCGGCGCCGCCGCCGCCCGCATCGAGTCGTCCAAGGCCTTCGCCAAAGAGCTCATGCGGCGCGCCAAGATCCCCACCGCCGCGAGCCGTACGTTCACCGCGCTCGACCCTGCCCTCGCCTACATCACGCGGCACGCGGAGCCGCTGGTGGTGAAGGCGTCGGGGCTCGCGGCGGGAAAGGGAGTCGTCGTCTGCGCCCGGCGCGCCGAGGCGGCGCGCGTCGCTCGCGCCATGCTCGAGGCCACCGCGTTCGGGGACGCAGGACGGGAGATCATCATCGAAGACTTCCTCAAGGGCGAGGAGCTCTCCGTGCTGGCTCTCACCGACGGCGATCGGCTGCTGCTCCTCCCCGCGGCGCAGGACCACAAGCGCCTGGGCGAGGGCGACACGGGACCGAACACCGGCGGGATGGGCGCCTACTGCCCGGTGACCATCGCCACAAGGGGGCTGCTTGAGCGGGTGCGGCGCGAGGTGCTCGAGCCGGCGATCCGCGCGCTCGCGGCGCACGGCGCCCCCTTCCAGGGGGTGCTGTACGCCGGGCTGATGCTCGGCGCCGACGGCACGCTGTCGGTCCTCGAGTTCAACTGCCGCCTCGGCGATCCCGAGACGCAGGCGCTGCTGCCGGTCCTGCCCGGCGTCACGCGCCACCTGGCGGACATCGCGGCGGGAACGTGGCGTCCGGCCGAGACGACTCTCACACCGACGCGGGCCGCGGTGGCGGCGGTGCTCGCGGCACCGGGCTACCCCGACAAGCCCCAGCTGGGCGCCCCGGTGGTCGTACCGCGCGATCTCGAGGCCGGGACGCTGGTGTTCCACGCGGGCACCCGGCGGGACCCGGACGGCACCCTGCGGGTGCACGGGGGACGAGTGCTCACCGTCACGGGCCTCGGCGACACCGTGGCCGAGGCCGCGAAGCGGAGCGGCGACGCCTGCGAGCTCATCACCTTTCCGGGGAAGACCTACCGGCGGGACATCGGCTGGCGGGAAATCAGGGAGGCGCGTGCCGGAGCTGCCCGAGGTTGAGACGATCGTCC
>JAEHDT010000240.1 GCA_016880225.1 Gemmatimonadota bacterium
TGAGCCTCGACACGCTGCGGCCCGAGCGGATGCTCGCGTTCGCGAAGAGTGCGCGGCACGCCGACGTGCTCGCGGGCATCGCCGCTGCCCGGGAGGCCGGCTTCGCGCGGCTCAAGATCAACGCGGTCGTAATCCGCGGATTCAACGACGACGAGCTCGGCGACCTTCTCGAGTTCGGCCGGGCGCGGGGCGCCGAGGTGCGCTTCATCGAGTATATGGACGTAGGCGGCGCGACGCGTTGGTCACGCGACCAGGTCGTGTCGCAGCGGGAGATGCTGGAGACCCTCGGCCGGCGCTACGGCGCGATCGAGCCGGTGGCGGGAGACGGCGGCGCCCCCGCCGAGCGGTTCCGCCTATCCGACGGGACGACGTTCGGCATCATCGCATCGGTGACGGCGCCGTTCTGCCGCACGTGCGACCGCAGCCGCATCACCGCGGACGGCACGTGGTTCCTGTGTCTTTACGCCGCCCGGGGGCTGGACCTGCGGGAGCCGCTGCGCCGCGGCGCGGGCGACGCCGAGCTCGCGGCGCTCGTCCGCGAGACGTGGCAGAACCGGACGGACCGCGGCGCCGAAGAGCGGCTCGGCGTGGCGCAGCGCGGGGCGCTGTACCGCATCGATTCGCTGCGGGCCGATCCGCATCGCGAAATGCACACGCGGGGAGGTTGAGGGTGCTCACCAAGATCACCGTCGTCGGCGCCGGCAACGTGGGCGCCACCGCCGCCCAGCGCCTGGCCGAGAAGGAGCTGGCCCGCACCGTCGTCCTCGTCGATGTCATCGAGGGCGTGCCTCAGGGCAAGGGGCTCGATCAGTGGGAGTCGGCGCCGATCGAGGGGTTCGACACGCGGGTCGTGGGCGCGAACGACTACAAGCCCGCCGCGGGGAGCGAGCTCGTGGTCGTCACCGCCGGCATCGCGCGCAAGCCCGGCATGAGCCGCGACGACCTGGTCCGCACCAACGCCGACATCGTCAAGCAGGTCTCGCAGCAGATCAAGCAGCATTGCCCCAACGCCATCGTGCTCGTCGTGTCGAACCCGCTCGACGTGATGTGCTGGGTGACGAAACAGGTCACGGGCTTCCCGCGCGAGCGTGTGCTCGGCATGGCGGGCGTGCTCGACACGGCGCGCTACCGCGCGTTCCTCGCGGAGGCGCTCGACGTGTCGGTCGAGGACATCCAGGCGATGGTGCTGGGCGGGCACGGCGACACGATGGTGCCGCTGATCTCCTATACGACCATGTCGGGCATCCCCGTCACGCAGCTCCTCGACAAGACGACGCTCGACAAGATCGTCGAGCGCACCCGCAGCGGCGGCGCTGAGATCGTGAACTACCTGAAGACCGGCTCGGCGTATTACGCCCCGTCCGCCGCGGTCGTGCAGATGGTCGACGCCATCGTGCACGACAAGAAGCGGGTGCTGCCGTGCGCCGCGTGGGTGCAGGGAGAGTACGGGGTCTCCGGGGTCTACCTGGGAGTGCCCTGCAAGCTGGGGCGGAACGGGCTCGAGCGGATTCTCGAGCTGAAGCTCTCGGCCGAGGAGCAGGCGGCGCTCGCCAAATCGGCCGCTGCGGTAAAGGAGACGATGGCGGTGGTGCAGCTCTAAGCCGCTCCCGTGAACTCCTTCACGGGCGGCTTGGGAGCGAGCGTGGCCTTGAGATAGTCCCGGTTGAGCCGGGCGATGAAGTCGATCGAGATCTCTTTGGGGCAGGCGGCCATGCACTCGCCGTGGTTGGTGCACGCCCCGAACCCCTCGGCGTCCATGCGCGCCACCATGTCGACCACCCGCGCGGCCCGCTCCGGCTGCCCCTGGGGCAGGAGCCCGAGGTGCGACGCTTTCGCCGCCACGAACAGCATGGCGGACGCATTGGGGCAGGCGGCCACGCAGGCGCCGCACCCGATGCAGGCGGCGGCGTCCATCGCCAGGTCGGCGTCGCGCTTCGGCACGAGAACCGAGTTCGCCTCGGGCGCACTGCCGGTGCGCACCGTGATGAACCCGCCCGCCTGGACGATCCGGTCGAACGCGCCACGGTCCACCACCAGATCCTTGATGACGGGGAACGCCCGGGCGCGCCACGGCTCGATCCACAGCTCGGCGCCGTCGGGGAACGAGCGCAGGTGGAGCTGGCACGTCGTGGTGGCGCGCTGCGGCCCGTGGGGCCGACCGTTGACCACCATGCCGCACGCCCCGCAGATCCCCTCCCGGCAGTCGTGGTCGAAGGCGATCGGCTCCTCGCGGCGCGCCGCAAGCTGCTGGTTCAGGACATCGAGCAGCTCCAGGAACGACATGTCGGGGCTCGCGTCCGCGACGTCGTAGCGCACGAACGCGCCCGGCGCGCTCGGCCCCGCCTGCCGCCACACGTGCAAGATGAGCCGCATTACTTGTAGCTCCGTTGCGCGAGATGAACCGCCTCGAACTCGAGCGGCTCCTGGTGCAAGACCGGCTCCTTGCCGACACCGGTGAATTCCCAGGCCGCGACGTAGCTGAAACGCGCGTCGTCGCGCTTGGCCTCGCCCTCGGGTGTCTGCGATTCCTCCCGGAAATGACAGCCGCACGACTCCTCGCGGTGCAGCGCGTCGCGGCACATCAGCTCGGCGAACTCGAAGAAGTCGGCGACCCGGCCCGCGTGCTCGAGCGCCTGGTTGAAGTCCTCGTTCCTGCCGCCGACGTACAGGTCGCGGGCGAACTCCTCGCGCAGCTCCACGAGCCGGGCCATCGCCTCCCGCAGCCCGGCGGAGTTGCGCGACATGCCGCACTTGTCCCACATGAGGTGCCCCAGCTCGCGGTGAAACGCATCCGCCGTTTTGCGGCCGCCGCCCGCGAGTAGTCGGCCGACGCGCTCGGTCACCTCGGCCTCGACCTGGCGGAACGCCGCGTGGCCGGCGTCGACCTTGGGAAGCTTCGCCTGCGCCAGGTAGTCGCCGATGGTGTACGGCAGGACGAAATAGCCGTCGGCGAGGCCCTGCATCAGGGCGCTCGCGCCCAGCCGGTTGGCGCCGTGGTCCGAGAAGTTCGCCTCGCCGATCGCGTACAGGCCGTCGACGGTCGTCATGAGGTTGTAGTCCACCCACAGGCCGCCCATGGTGTAATGCGGCGCGGGGTAGATCCGCATCGGCACCGCGAACGGGTCTTCCGCCGTGATCCGCTGGTACATCTCGAACAGGTTGCCGTAACGCTCGGCGATCACGTGGCGGCCGAGGCGGGCGCTGGCGTCGGCGAAGTCCAAGTACACACCGTGGCCGCCGGGCCCCACGCCGCGGCCCTCGTCGCACACGTCCTTGGCACGCCGCGACGCGATGTCGCGCGGCGCGAGATTGCCGTAGCTCGGGTACAACCGCTCCAGATAGTAGTCGCGCTCGCTCTCGGGGATCTCGTTCGGGGCCCGCGTATCGCCCTTTCTCTTCGGCACCCAGATGCGGCCGTCGTTGCGGAGCGACTCGCTCATCAGCGTGAGCTTCGCCTGATGGTGACCGGTGACGGGAATGCAGGTGGGATGGATCTGCGTGAAACAGGGGTTGGCGAGCGCGGCGCCGCGCCGGTGGGCGCGCCAGATCGCCGTGACGTTGCAGCCCTTGGCGTTGGTCGAGAGGTAGTACACGTTCGCGTAGCCGCCCGTCGCCAGCACCACGGCGTCGGCCGCGTGCGCGCTCACCGCGCCGCTCACGAGATCGCGCACCACGATGCCGCGGGCCCGCCCGTCGATCACCACGAGGTCGAGCATCTCGGTGCGGGGGTACATCCGCACCGTGCCGGCCGCGATCTGGCGCGACAGCGCCTGATAGGCCCCGAGCAGCAGCTGCTGGCCCGTCTGGCCCCGCGCGTAGAAGGTGCGCGAGACCTGCACGCCGCCGAAGGAGCGGTTCGCGAGCAGGCCGCCGTACTCCCGCGCGAA
>JAEHDT010000241.1 GCA_016880225.1 Gemmatimonadota bacterium
GTATCGCTTCAACCGGCCGCGGGATCTGGTCGCGTTCTGCGTTGCCGCCCGCGATCTCCTCCTGCGCCACGGCACGCTCGAGAAGTGCTTCTTGGCCGGCGACGCCGCCGCGGCCGGCCCGATCGGGCCGGCGCTCGAGCGATTCGCGCGGGCATTCCTGGAGGCCGACCTGCGCGAGGTGTTCCCCCGCGGCAGGATCTCGCGGGGCTACCGCCATCTCTTTCCGCTTCCCTCGACCGGCGGGCCCTGCAAGCGCTTGCAGCTCTTCCTGCGCTGGATGGTCCGCCGAGAATCGCCGGACTTCGGCCTCTGGACCTCGATCTCTCCGGCGCGGCTCCTCATGCCGATCGACACGCACATCGAGAACATCAGCCGGTCGATCGGCCTCACACGCCGCCGCTCGCGCAACTGGAAGATGGCCGAGGAGATCACCGCGCGGCTCGCCCTGATCGACTCCGCGGATCCGGTGAAGTTCGACTTCGCGCTCTGCCACAAGCGGATGTCGGGCGACTGTCTCGATCGCCGCGACGCGCGCGTCTGCGCGCCGTGCGGCTTCAAGCCGGTCTGCCGGCACTGGAAGGGACGCCGTGCCTGAGCCGACGCTGGTGGCGATCGGCCTCGTCCTGGGCGCGCTGTTCGCCTGGCTGGTCGCCCGCGCGCATTTCGACGCGCGCGCCCGCGCCCGGCGGCGCGAGCTGGACGCGCGCATCAAGGAGCTGGAGACGCTGGAGAGTGAGCGGCGCCGCCAGCTCGCCGAGCGCACGCAGGAGCTGGCCGTGGTCCGGCGCGAGCTCACGGCCGAGCAGGAGCGGCGAACCCAGGCCGAAACACGTCTGGCGTCGGAGCGTCAGAACCTCGAGGAACAGCACCGGCTGCTCGAGGAGGCCGAGGCGTCGCTCCGGGACACCTTCACGGCCCTCAGCGGCGAAGCGCTCCGGCGGAGCAACGCCGAGTTCCTGACGCTCGCGGAGGAGCGGCTGGGCCAGCGCCAGAAAGAGATCGACACGAGCGTCCGTCCGCTGCAGGAAGCGCTGACCCGCTACGAGGAGCACGTGCGCGAGGTGGAGAAGACGCGCGCGGGCGCCTACGCGAGCCTCGAGGCGCAGGTGCGGGCCCTGAGCGAGCAGGCCGGCAGCCTGGCGACGGCCATGCGCACGCCCCAGGCGCGCGGGCGCTGGGGCGAGCTGACGCTCCGGCGAGTGGCCGAGCTGGCGGGGATGAGCGCGCATTGCGACTTCGTCGAACAGGTGACGACCGAGAGCGAGGGCCGCCGGCAACGGCCGGACATGGTGGTGCACCTGCCGCGCCGCCGGCAGATCGTCGTGGACGCCAAGGTTCCGCTCACCGCGTATCTCGAGGCGATGGAGACGCCCACGCCGGACCAGCGCCGCGCCGCGCTCGAGCGGCACGCGCAGCAGGTGCGCGCGCACGTGCTGGCGCTGGCGAACAAGAGCTACTGGGAGCCGATCGACGAGGCGATCGACCTCATCGTCCTGTTCATCCCGGGCGAATCCTTTTTCGGCGCGGCGGTCGAGGCCGATCCCGCGCTGATCGAGGACGCGATGGGACGGCGCGTGGCGATCGCGTCGCCGATGACGCTGGTCGCGCTGCTGCGTGCCGTCGAGCTCGGGTGGCGCGAGGAGCGGCTGGCCGCCGACGCGCAGCAGGTGACCGCCGAGGGGCGCGAGCTGTACAAGCGCGTCGCGACCTTCTTGAGATACTTCGCCGACGTCGGCATCGCGCTGGGACGCGCGACCAACGCCTACAACCAGGCGGTGGGCTCGCTGGAGTCGCGCGTCCTGCCGGCGGCGCGGCGGCTTCGCGATCTGGCCGCGACGCCCGCCGAGGACGCGCCCGGGCTCGAGCCCGTCGATCAGGCTCCGCGCGAGCTCGCGGTGCCGGAGTATCCGGTGCAGCCGCCGCTGGAGAGCGGGACATCGCACGAGGAGCGAGACAC
>JAEHDT010000242.1 GCA_016880225.1 Gemmatimonadota bacterium
GCCTGAGCGGAGCGATCATCGGCCTGAAGCGGCGGGGCGTGGTGGGCGCCCGCATCCTCGAGCGCAAGGAGGCGTTCGAGGAGGCCGAGCACCGGTTCCTGGCGGCCATCGACCAGGCGATGCAGATCGAGGCGACGCGGCTGCGGGGACATCAGGAGCAGGTGCGCGCCGCCACGGCCGCGGCGACGCGCAACGTCGTGGGCGCCGGCGTGGTGGTGCTGCTGCTCGCGCTCGTGGCCGCGGCGTATCTGTCCCGGTCGATCGTGCGCCCGATCCTGGGCGTGGGCGCCGCCGCCCGCGCGATCGCGGCCGGCGGCGTGGGAGAGCAGATCGCCGTGACGGGCCGCGACGAAACTGCGGACCTCGCCCGCACGTTCAACGCCATGTCCCGGGAGCTGCACCGTACCCTCACGGACCTCTCGCGGGCGCGCGACGCGGCCGAGGCGGCGGGCCGCGCCAAGAGCGCGTTCCTCGCGAACATGAGCCACGAGATCCGCACGCCGATGAACGCCATCCTCGGCCTGAGCGAGCTGATGCTCGATACCGACCTCACGGCGGACCAGCAACGCCACCTCGAGCTGGTCCGCGGGGCCGCCGATAGCCTCCTGTCTATCCTGAACGACATCCTCGACTTCTCGAAGATGGAGGCCGATCACCTCGATCTGGAAGCCATCGCCTTCGATCTGCCGGCCCTCGTCCACTCCACCGTCCGCCTGCTGGCCGTGAAGATCCCGGCCGGACGGACGGAACTGTTGTACGACCTCGCCGCCGACGTGCCGCACCAAGTGATCGGTGATCCGGGGCGGCTCCGCCAGGTCATCACGAACCTCGTCGGCAACGCGATCAAGTTCACGCCGACCGGCGAGATCGTCGTGTCGATCTCGCCTGAGCGGCGCCAGGAGGAGACGGTGGCCCTGCGGTTCCTCGTCCGCGACACGGGCATCGGCATCCCTGCCGACAAGCTGGCGACGATCTTCGACGCGTTCAGTCAGGCGGACACGTCGACCACACGCCGCTACGGCGGCACGGGGCTGGGGCTGGCGATTTGCCGCCGCCTCGTGCGCCTCATGGGCGGCGACATCGGGGTGACGAGCGAGCCCGGCAAAGGGAGCCTCTTCCAGTTCACCCTGCCGTTCCGCCTCGACCCCACGGCGGCGGCGCCCGTCGCCCCGCGGCGACCCCAGCTCGAGGGCGTGTCGGCGCTCATCGTGGACGACAACCCGACCAACCGCCGCATCATCCGGGACATGCTCCGCACCGCCCGCATCGCGGTGGACGAGGCGGCGGACGGATGGCACGGGCTCGAGACGCTCCGCCGGGCGGCGGCTTCCGGGACGCCCTACCAGCTGGCCGTCATCGACGCCCACATGCCGGGCCGCGACGGATTCCAGCTCGCCGCCGAAGCGCAGGCTCTGCCCGAGCTCGCCGCCACGCGACTCCTCATGCTCACGTCGGCCGGCGAGCGGGGCGAGGCGCGCCGCTGCCGCGAGGTCGGGATCCGCGGCTATCTGACCAAGCCCGTGGCGCAGACCGAGCTGCTCGAAGCCGTGGCCGCGGTGCTCGCCGGCGATCCCGGCGCCCCCGGCGCGCCCGCGCTCGTGACCCGCCACTCCATCGCGGAGTCCCGCCGCTCGCTCCACCTGTTGCTGGTGGAGGACAACGTCGTCAACCAGGAAGTGGCGGCCGCGATGCTTCACAAGCGGGGCCACCGCGTGGAGATCGTGGAGAACGGCCGCAAGGCCGTGGACGCCGTCGCCGCCCAGCGGTATGACGTCGTGCTCATGGACATTCAAATGCCCGAGATGGACGGCCTCGCCGCCACGCAAGCCATCCGGCAGCTCCCCGGCGGGACGGACCAACCCATCTTTGCCGTGACCGCGCACGTCTCAACCGCCGAGCGGGACCGCTGCCTGGCGGCGGGTATGAACGGCTACCTCGGCAAACCGTTCCGGGCGCACGAGTTGTTCGCGCTGGTCGAGGGGTGGGCGGGCGCCCCCGCGGACGCGCCGCCGCCGACTCCCGCCCCGGCGACGTCCCCCGTCGACCTGGAGGCCTTTCGCGCCGAGATGCGTGCAGCCGGAGCCGAGGCCGCGGTGAATGGCATCTTACGCACGTTTGTCGACAGTATCGCCGGACGCCTCAAGGCGCTGACCATCGCCGTGGCGGCAGGCGACGCCGGCGGCGTCGAGCGCGCTGCCCACGCCTTCAAGTCCGCCGCGCGCACGATCGGGGCCGCCGCCCTCGGCACGCTGCTCGATCAAATGGAAGAGGCGGGCCGCGCCGGCGCGCTGGACGGGATCCACGCGCTGCATGTGCGCGCGCAACACGAGACCGATCTGGTCCACGCGTACCTGACGCGCGTCCTCGCCAACACGTGAAGCAGCCGTGACGTTTGCTCGAACCGCCGGATGGTGATAGGCTGAACCGCTCGAATCGGAGAGGCACGGTATCATGAGTCGCACCCGCGTGAAGGAATCAATGATCCTTGCCGCCCTCGCCCTGGGCGCCGCTGTGCCGGCGGCCGCCCAGAACCAGCGGCTGACGTTCTACGGATTCTTCGACCTCGAGCTTCACGCGACGGATCAGGGCGGCGGAGCACCATGGACGTTCGACCAGCACCACTTCAACGCTGTCTCGATCTACCGGCTGGACGATCACTGGCGCGTGTTCGCCGAAGTCGAGTGGGAGCATGGACCGCGGGTCGAGGCCGCGGACGTCGCGGGCGAAGTGGCGCTCGAGCGCGCGACCCTCGAGTACAAGAGCGCCGACGCGTTCCAGGTGAAGATCGGCAAGTTCCTGCCGCCCTTCGGCCTATACAATCTGCGGCACGACGCCACGCCGACGTTCCTCTCGACCACGTTGCCCGGCTCGGTGTACAGCGAGCACACGAATCCGTTGGGGCAGCGGCAGCGGCTGTTCGCGAAGTTCGGGACGGGCGTGCAGGCCCTGGGAACTATGTTCACCCGCCGCTGGGAACTCGACTACTTCGCGTACCTGATCAACGGCCGGGGACCGGAGCCGGGCGAACAGGACAACAATCCGAACAAGGGCGTCGGCGGCCGATTCGCCATCCGCCCACCCGGGAATGCGCTTCAGGTCGGTGCCTCGTACTACGCCGACCGGAACGGCGATGCCGCCGACACGCGACAGCGCAGTTTCGCGTTCGACGTCACGCTCAAGTACGACCAGTTTCTGCTGGAAGCCGAAGCCCTGGTCCCACGCTTGGAGCGGGTGGACGCGGGCGGCGTGCCCGACGGCACCTTCCGTTCGGGACGAGCCTATTACGCGCAGGCCAGCCGCGCCGTGCTCGAGCGGTGGACGCCGTTCGTGCGTTACGAGTTCTACGATCCCGACGCTGCCGCGCCGAGCGATGGCGAGCGCGACCTGGTCGCCGGCATGAACGCCGCGGCCACTGGCGCGGTGTTCTTCAAGAGCGAGGTTCATTTCCGTAGCTTCCAGGCGCCGGGGCTCGCGACCTACCGGGTCTGGATCAGCTCCGTCGCGGTGGCGTTCTGATGCGCGCCGCCGCGAGACGCGCCGTCGCCGTCGCGTTTGCCCTCGCGCTCCTCGGGGGCTTCTTCCCGGCGCCCGCCCAGATCGCCGTGATCGTGCACAAGAGCAACCCCGTCAGGGACCTGACGCTGGCGGACTTACAGCGGTTGTATCTCGGCCGCCAAACGACGTTCGCCAACGGGCTCGCCGTGGTGCTGGGCGAGTATCGGCCGGCACGGCACGCCTTCTACCGGGCGACCCTGAACATGAACGAGACTGCGGTGAGCCGTCACTGGATCAGCGTGGTGTTCTCCGAGCGGAACGCCACGCCGCCCCGCGAGTTTCGGACGGCGGAGGAGGCCCGCCGGTTCGTGACGACAACACCCGGGGCGATCTGTTTTCTCGATCTCGCGTCCGTGAGCGACGACCTGAAGGTCGTGACGGTGGAAGGCCGACGCCCGCAGGATCCCGAGTACCCCCTGCGCTGAGGCGGCGTCATGAAGATCCTGGTCGCCGAAGACGAGCCGGTATCCGCCGCGGTGCTCGAGGCCACGCTCAAGGGACTCGGACACGACGTCACCATCGCGCCAAATGGAGCGGACGCCTGGGACGCCTGGCTCATCGCGCAATCGCGCGTCATCATTTCCGACTGGCAGATGCCGGAGCTCGACGGCCTGGAGCTGTGTCGACGGATCCGCGCGCGGCGCGCCGAGCGGTATACCTATTTCATCCTCCTCACGGGGCGGACGGGCCGCGAAAGCTTTCTCGCGGCGATGGATGCAGGAGTGGACGATTTCCTCACGAAACCCGTGAATCACGAAGAGTTGGCGGCGCGGCTCCAAGTGGCCGCCCGGATCCTGGGACTACGAGAGGAGATGTACGCGCTCGAGGGCCTGCTGCCGATCTGCGCGTACTGCAAGCGTATCCGCGACGAGTCTGGGCACTACGGCTCGCTCGAGCTCTACGTCGAGCAGCGCTCGGGCGCCGCCTTCAGCCATGGGATCTGTCCGGACTGCTACAAGAAGCACGTCGAGCCACAGCTGGAGGGTTGAACCGCACTATCCGCCCGGCCATATTTCCCCTCCCTTCCCGAGTAGCTCAGTTGGTAGAGCAGCCGGCTGTTAACCGGCGGGTCGCAGGTTCGAGTCCTGCCTCGGGAGCTGCCAA
>JAEHDT010000030.1 GCA_016880225.1 Gemmatimonadota bacterium
CGATCGTGGGCTTCGCGGCATAGGACAGATCCACCGCCACCAGCACGCGACGCAGCGCCGCTGGCAGGCCCGCCGTCACCAGCACCGGCACCGAAAGGGTGCGGACGGCGTCGCGAGCGGTGCTCCCACCCAGCCAGCGGCCCAGCAGCGGGTGATGCTTGCCGCCGACGATCACCAGTCCGGCCCCCAGCCGCTCGGCCTCGATGTTCAGCATGACCGCGGTGCGGCCTACAAGGATCCTGAGCCTGTCCATCGCCTCGGGGGGAACGCCCTGAGCGAGGGCGGCGCGCAGCCGCGGGCCGAGCAGCTCCAGGAGGGCGGGCTCGAGCTCCCCACTGCGGCCTTTCATCGCCAGGGACGCGAACGCGGTCCCAGGGTCATGCACGACGTGCACGAAGTGACACGTCGTGCCGGCCGCTGCCGCCAGGCGCCATCCCAGCGCCGCCGCGGTGGCGGCCTCCGGCGAATCGTCCACAGCGACGATGATCGGTTTCCATGCCATGGGCCTCTCCCTCCTCACTCTTCGCGGAACTCCTCGACTTCGAGCTTCAGCTTCCCGACTTCGGTCTTCAGCTGCTCGAGCTCGGCGGTGTGCCGCTGCAGCGCGCTCACGTTGCCGGCCAGGTTTTCCACCCGCCGCTCGAGCTCCTCCAGCTTTTTGAGCAGCTGCAATCCGGTGGTGTTCATCGTCGTCATGATTCCCCCTTTGTGGATCAGGCCGCCGTCGTGATGAGGCCGCTGACTTCGGGCAGCTCCCGGACCATCTCCTTGAACTTCGGCCACTCCGTTGCCGCCCACACCTCGGTCGTCGCGTGCCCGGCGATCCGCACCAGCGTCGCGACCTTGGTCGCGGTCTCGACGTCGGGCGCCCGGAACACGTCGACGTAGTCGTAGGGCCCAAGTACCGCCCAGCTGTGCAGCCACTCCACCTGCGGGCATTCCGCGCGAACGGCGCTCATCGCCTGCCGTTCGAGGATCTCCACTGCGTGGGGCGAGCGGATCGCTTCGGGGGACACCCGTGTGAGCATGATGAAGGTCGTCATCCCTTTACCACTCCAATGGGGCGCAACCGCGCGACTTTGCGCGCGAGCCCCGCTCGATGTACAACGTCCACTACACGATCGACGTCCTTGTACGCGAACGGCGCCTCCTCGGCGAGCTCGCCGCTCGAGGGGCACGCGACGACGATCCCCTGCGCCTCGAGCTCCCGGCGCACCTCGTGGCCGGGCTTGGTGCGCTTCGCCGTGTGACGGCTCATGGCGCGCCCCGCACCGTGACAGGAGCTGCCGAAGCTCAGGCCGAGCGCCGCGTCGGTGCCCGCCAGCACGTACGAGGCGGTGCCCATGCTCCCGGGGATGAACACCGGTTGCCCGGCCGCCCTATAGCGCGCCGGAGTCTCGGGATGGGCCGGCCCGAACGAGCGCGTCGCGCCCTTGCGGTGCACGCACACGAGCTCGCCGTCGTGCTCCTCGAGCTTCGCCATGTTGTGGGCGACGTCGTACAACAGACGGAGCCGGCCGGCGTCGCCGAAAAACCGCCGGAACACGTCGCGCACCACGTACGTGATCTGCTGACGGTTGCACCACGCGAAGTTCGCGGCGGCGCACATCGCCGCGAAGTAGCGCTGCCCCTCCGGCGAGGCGAACGGCGCGGACGCCAGCTCGCGGTCGGGCAGTACGATGCCGTATCGCGGCATCACCTGATCCATCAGCCGGACGTAGTCGGTGCAGACCTGATGTCCGAGCCCGCGGGACCCGGTGTGGACGAGCACCGTGACCCGACCGGCCGCGAGGCCGTAGATGCGCGCCGCCGCCGGGTCGAGCACCTCGTCGAGCACCTGGACCTCGAGGAAGTGGTTGCCGGAGCCGAGTGTGCCGAGTTGGTCGCGCCCGCGCGATTTGGCGCGTGCGGAGACGGCGGCGGGGTCGGCGCGGGTGAGACTGCCGTTCGCCTCGGTGACTTCGAGGTCGTCGAGCGTCGCGTGCTCCCGCTCGAGCAGGTAGCGGCAGCCGTCGGCCAGCACGCGGTCGAGCTCGGGTTCGCTCAGAGATAGGCGGGTGCCGCGCCCGGTGCCGGAGGGAATGCTGCGGGACAGCTCGTGCACCAGCTGGTGTAGGCGCGGTTGCACCGCCGGGACATCCAAGTCGGAGACGAGCAGGCGCACACCGCAGTTGATGTCGTAGCCCACGCCGCCCGGAGAGATCACGCCGTCGGCGGCGCGCGTCGCGGCCACGCCGCCCACCGGGAAGCCGTACCCCTCGTGCACGTCCGGCATGCCGTAGGCGCAGCGGGTGACGCCCGGGAGCGTCGTGACGTTGATCAGCTGATCGAGCGAGCGATCGCGCGAGATCTGCTCCCACAGCACGTCGTCGGCGTAGACGCGCGCGGGGACGCGCATGTCGGACCGCGTGGTGACGGGGATGTCGTGGGCCAGTCCGGCCAGCGTCGCGGTTTCGAGCGCCATGGTTCTCCGGTCAGACGTCCAGAATGACCTCTGCCTCCAAGCCGTCGGCAGCGGGTGCGACCTTGAGCCCGTGAAACGTCGCCGCCTTGATCCGCGCCGGGGCCTCGTCCACGGTCACGCCGCGCACGCGCGCCTGCAGCATGGTGTCCGTGGCCGCGTGCACCTCGAACTCCGTCGCCACCCAGCGCTCGGTCTCGGCGAGCCAAATCAGCTCGTTCAGCCAGTCCACGAGCAGCGCCTCGCGATCGGGCGAGCGCACCACGACGTCGCGGTACGCACCCTCCGCCGCTGGCGCCGCGCGACCGAGCTCGAGCCGGGCTACCGCCCGGCCGGCTTCGGTCGCCAGCTCGGCGAACGAGGGTGCCCGGATCCGCAGCTTGACCTCGGCGGTGTGATCGAGCAGCTCGAAGGAGGCTCGCATAGTTCCGTGTCGAACCATGCCTGGGGTGTAGTGACGGAGCCGTGAAGGGAGTGTGAAAACTCCCTATGACGTGCGGGTGACGAGCGCTTCAGCGGGCGTTCACCCTCGTTTCAGCGCATCGGTGCCAGGTTCCCGTTCGAGCGGAGGTGGGTCATGGATACGACACGGGTGCTGGACACCATTCCCGATCGCCTCCCCCAGGCGGTCACGATCGAGACGGAGCAGGTTCGACTGCCGGGGATCCTGACGCTTCCTCCACACCCGGCCGGGATCGTCCTGTTCGCGCACGGGAGCGGCAGCTCCCGCTTCAGCGAGCGCAACCGCTTCGTCGCCGATGTTCTGGTCCGGGCGAACTTCGGAACGTTGCTGTTCGACCTCCTGACGGAGGCCGAAGCGCAGAACCGGGCCAACGTGTTCGACATTCTGCTGCTCGCGGAGCGGCTGCGGCGCGCGACGGCGTGGGTGGGCGCCTACCCCGCGACCACGGACCTGCCAGTCGGCTACTTCGGTGCGAGCACCGGAGCGGCGGCGGCGCTCGTCGCCGCCGCAGGCGCGGGGCCCGTCGTGCGCGCCGTCGTGTCGCGCGGGGGCCGCCCCGATCTCGCGGGCGACTTCCTGCCGCGGGTGCGGGCTGCGACGCTGCTGATCGTCGGCGGAGCGGACTTCGAAGTGCTCGAGCTCAACCGTGCCGCGCTGCTGCGCCTCGGCGGCGTCAGGCGGCTCGTGGTCGTGCCCGGCGCCACGCACTTGTTCGAGGAGGCGGGCACGCTCGAGAACGTGGCCGGGCTCGCCACGTTCTGGTTCGGACGGCACCTCGGCGCGGCCGCAGCCGCGCCAGCCCGCAAGGCTTCCTAGTCAGCGCTGCGCGACATCCGCGCTCTGTCCGGCGGGCGGCGTCAGGAACGTCGCCACCACCGCCGCATGATCGGACGGCCACAGCCCCGAGGCGGTGCGATCACCCGGGCGGTCGCCGAGGATCTTCCGTCCCAGGACGAGCGTGCCGGCCGGCGTCACCGCCGGCAGGTTCCGCGTGAAGACGAAGTCGAGCCGCTGGTTGAACGTTCCGAACTGGTTCGACAGGTCCGATGCCTGACAGCACGTCAGACCCGGCGCTCTGCGGTCTGGCTGCGTCCAGCTGTCCGAGAAGCCCGCCTGCAATATCATGCCATACGAAGGCGTGGCGCGGTCCGGGACCGCCCCGTACGCGTCGGAGTTGAAGTCGCCGACCAGGATGGTCGGGCCGGTCTCGTCGGCCAGCAAGGCGAGCAGCTCCTCCGCTTGCCCGAGTTGCACGGGCAGCGCCTCCTGGAATTCGAGGTGCGTGCTCACGAAGTGGTAGATCCGGCCGCCCGCCGTCGCATCGACCGCACTCCAGCCCTCGAACACGCCGCTCGACACCGGGCCAATCGTGAAGGGGATGTACGCCCCGTACACACCGTGCTGCGGATTCGCGAGCGGCACGTCCGCGCGCGCCAGAACGGCGTCGCGGTCGGTGACGCGGACGTCGTCGAATGTGGGATTGCCGGCGTCGTCCAGCCCGGTGAACACCGGAAGCTCGACGTCCGTCGTGGAGTCGGCAGCCGCCACGACGTAGGGGACGCCGCGCGTGGCGAGCGAATCGAGGATGAGCCCGACGAAGTCGTACACGACCTCCGTCGCCGGCACGGCGCCGCCGACGATTGCGTCGCCCGGGTGCTGCAGCCGATAGATGGCCGCCTCCTGCAATCCGACGAGGTGCGGCCGGACGGCGGCGATCTCCGCCGCGATTCTGCCGGCGCGGGCCGGGAAGTCGCTGTGCACGGCCATCGCCCACGCCTCGGCGGCGACGAACGGCACCTGGTCGAGCGGTGCCGCCAGGAGCGGCCCGTAATCGGCCCCGTAGTACACGTTGTAAGTCATGACCGTGAGCCCGGGCGCGGTCGATGGATCCGTGATCGACCCAGTCGCGTCACCGCGGACGGCGAGATCGCTGGCCGCTTGGCCGAGTGGGTTACGGTCGGCGCACGCGCCCGCCGCGATGGTGACGAGAGTAGTGAGGATGGCGAGACTCTGACGCATAGGCGCCTCCGGTGGGCTCATGGCTGGGCGCTCGTGCGGCGCGCGGGCGCGAACTGTTAGGCTAACGCGCCCGGCCTGAAGCCACCGTGAAGCGACTGGGAGAATAGCTTCCAACGCTAGGCCTCACCGGGCCGCCAGCGCGCGCTCGAGGGCGCTGTCCCAGCCGTAGAAGTCGTCGCGGAACTGGACCGCTCCGTCCTGGGCGACCCATGCGGTCCAGTAGCCGAGGTGAACCGGGATCGGCCGGCGCAGCGCGACCCAGCGCCCCTCGGGACGCTTCATGGCGCGGCGAATCGAATCGCGCGGCCACCGTGCCGGATTGTCGAGCAGGTAGTCGGCGAGGTCCACGGCCTTTTCCACGCGAACGCATCCGTGGCTGGCGGTACGCACGGGCTCGCGGAACGCCGCGCGGAACGGCGTGTCGTGGATGAAGGAGCTGAACCGGTTCGGGAAGAAGAACTTGACGCCGCCGAGCGGGTTCGTGCCCCCGGGCTCCTGGCGCAGCTGGAACGCGAACGTGCTGTCGGTCACCCGGGCCCAGTCGACCGCCGCCGGGTCGATCTCGACCCCGCCCGCCGAGTCGCTGAGCACGCGGATCCGGTGGCGGCGCAGATATGCCGTGTCGCGCCGCACCAGGGGCAGGATCTCCTGGACGGCGATCGAGTGCGGGATGTTCCACGCCGGCGCGAATTGCAGGCCGGTGATGCGCGAGCTGACGATCGGGGTCGGCCAGTCGAGCCGTCCGACCACGGCGCGCATCCGGAGCACGACGCTGTCGTGCTGCTCGACCTCCACCTCGAGCGCCGCGCTGTTCACCATCACGTAGCGCTCGCCCAGCGCCCGGGGCAGCCAGCGCCAGCGCTCGAGGTTGAGCTCCATCGCGCGGATGCGGTCTTCCACGGGGACGTTGAGCTCTGCGAGGGTCGCGGGACCGACCGCACCGTCGGGCGCGAGCCCGTGCCGGCGCTGGAACCGACGAACGGCCGCGGACAGGTCGACGTCGTAGCGGGCGGCCGTGTCGGCGGGGCCGACGAGATCACCCTCGGCCACGAGGCGCGCGCGCAGCGCCACGACGGCGGACCCGCTGTCGGCCGGGGTGACAACGGTGCCGTCGGGGAGCGGCGTCCAGCCGCCGCGCGCCGCGATCGCCCGATAGCGGGCCAGCGCGGCGCAGAGTCTCGCATAGCCCGCGTGGGGCGGCGAGAGTGTCGTCCGGAGGGCCGGGAGGCGGTCCGCGGCGAGCAACGTGTCGAGTACGGCTGCGACGTCGATCTCCCGCGGCGCGGCGCTCCACACCGAATCCACAGCCGCGGGATCGACCCGGCCATTGGCGAGGTCGGCGGCGTAGCGCAACGCTGCGCGGGTCAGCGCCACGTCGAAGGCCGCCCGGCTGTCCGGGTCGAGCGCGGGGCTGAGCGGCGGGAGGCTGTAGTCGCCGGGCGCGAGGCCATCCTGGCCCGCCTCGCTCACGAGCTGCTGCAATTCGAATGCGCGGGGCAGCGGCCCCGCCTCGCCGCTCCACGCTGGCTGCAGACCGCGGCGCGCGTAGAAGCTCTGCAGCGCCGGCGTCTCGGACGCTACCAGCGCGCCCAGTCGTTCACGGGTCGAGTCGGTGAGCGATGGTGATTGAGCGGCCGCGACGCCCGGCCGGGCGACGCTGAGGGCGGCCAAAATCCACCAGATCGGGCGTGACCACCACGCGGTCATGGTCGAAATGTAGAGGCTGCCGCGCGCTTCGGTCTCGATCGAACAAGAGCTTCACTGCCGATTCACCAACTCCTCAGGCCGGTCGGATACCGTGAATGGGGAGGGAATCGTGTTCGGCACGCGGATCGAGCTGTTCAAGCTGTTCGGAATCCCGATCCGGCTCGATACGAGCTGGTTCCTCGTGGCGGCGTTGGTGGTGTGGTCCCTCGCCACCGGCGCGTTTCCCTACATGCGGCCCGGTCTTTCCCCGGGCGTCTATTGGGCCATGGGCGTGGCGGGCGCCGTCGGGTTGTTCTCCTCGATCGTGATCCACGAGTTCTTCCACGCCATGGTGGCACGTCGCAACCAGATCCCCATGCGGGGGATCACGCTGTTCGTGTTCGGCGGTGTGGCGGAGATGGAGGCGGAGCCTGGGAGCGCGCGGGCGGAGCTGCGCATGGCGGCCGCCGGCCCGCTCGCGAGCATCGCGCTGGCGCTCATCGGGTTCGGCTTCGCCGATGCGGTGCGCGGAATCTGGCCGGCCTCCGTGGTCCTGGTGATCGAGTATCTCGCGCTCCTGAACGGCGTGCTCGCCGGGTTCAACCTGCTGCCGGCCTTTCCGCTCGACGGCGGCCGGATCTTCCGCGCGGCGCTATGGGCGTGGAAAAAGGACCTCGGGTGGGCGACGCGCATCGCCTCGCGCACCGGCTCGGGATTCAGCCTGGCATTCATCGCCGCGGGCGTGGTCGCGGTGCTCTTCGGCAACCTGGTGACCGGGATGTGGTGGGTGTTGATCGGCATCTTCCTGCGGCGCGCGTCCACGGCGTCGTACCAGCAGGTGCTGCTGCGCCAGGCGCTCGCCGGGGAGCCGATCCGCCGCTTCATGACGCCCGACCCCGTGAGTGTGCCGACCGGGACGACGGTCGCCGAGCTGGTCGAGTCCTACATCTATAAGTACCACCACACGCTCTTCCCCGTGGTGGATGATGGGCGGCTGGTGGGCTGCGTGACGACCCGACAAGTGAAGGGCGTGCCGCGCGACGACTGGCTGCGGCGCACTGTCGGCTCGCTCGGCACCCCGTGCGGTCCGGACAACACCATCGCGCCCGACGCCGATGCGCTCGAGGCGATCACCGTCATGCGGCGCACCGGTCAGCCGCGCCTGATGGTCGTGGAAGGCAGCCGGCTGCTCGGCATCGTGACGCTCAAGGACCTGCTCGAGTTCTTCGCGCTCAAACTGGAGTTGGAGCCATGAAAACACATGCGATGACGATGCCCGTGCTCGAGGTGATGACGCGTGCGCCGATCACCGTGACCCCGCAGACCGCCGTCGGAGACCTGATTGCGCTGTTCGATCGCCACGACTTCAACGCGTTTCCGGTCGTCGACGAGCAGGGCGCGCTGTGCGGCATCGTCACGAAGCTCGACGCGCTGCGGCTGCTCCGCCCCGACCGGGATGTCCGTATCCCCGGATCTGCAACGCTCGCGTCGGTCACAGTCGCGGACATCATGCGGCCGGGGGTGTTGAGCGTGGAGGCCGAGGATCCGGTGGCTGTGGCCGCCGACCTCATGGTCGAGACGCGGCTCCACAGCCTGCCCGTGGTGCGGCGCCGGGCCGCCCAGCGCGAGCTGGTGGGGATCGTGAGCCGGGGTGACCTGCTGCGCGGGATGCGGTTCGAGCTGGTCGAAGCGGGGCACGCGGCCCCGGGAGGGAGGCAGCCATGAAGCCGGAAGTGCAGGGAGAGGTGGTCTTCCGCGACCGCCGGGACGCAGGGGATGCTCTCGCGGCCCGGTTGGAGCGCTATCGCGGCAGCGACGCGCTGGTGCTCGGACTGCCGCGTGGGGGTATGGTCGTCGCCGCGCAGGTGGCCCGGGCCCTCGACGCCGAGCTCGACGTGCTCGTGTCGCGCAAGCTCGGCTCACCCATCTCGGCGGAGCTCGGGATCGGCGCCGTCACCGCCAGCGGCGCGCGGTTCCTCAACGAGGACGTGGTTCGCGAGCTCGAGGTGTCGGAGCCGTACATCGCCGCCGTGACCAAGGTGCAGCAGGCGGAGGCGCAGCGCCGCGAGGCGCTGTTCCGGGGCGACCGGCCGCCGCTCACGATGGCGGGCCGGACCGTGATCCTCGTGGACGATGGCCTCGCCACCGGCGGGACGATGCAGGCCGCGGTGCGCGCCGCGCGCCAGCAGTCGCCCGCGCGCTTAGTGGTGGCGGTACCGGTTGGGTCGCCCCAGGCCTGCGCCGCGCTACGCGCTCAGGCGGACGAGGTGATCTGCCTGCAGGAGCCCGAGTACTTCGGCGCCGTGGGAAGCTGGTACGAGCATTTCGAGCAAACCGAGGACAGCGAAGTGACAGAACTCCTCGCGGAGGCCCACCGGCGCCTCCGCGAGCAGCGCTGACTCCCGCGGTTGGGGTCGCGACTAGACGGGAACTTTCGGCTGCTGCTTGCCGAGCAGCAGTTTGATCGCCGCCGCCTCCCGGGCGAGCAGGTCGAGGACGTCGTCCAGCGTGAGAATCCCGGCGACGCGGTCGCCCTCACTCGTCACGACGAGCCGCCGCGTGCCCACCTCCGCCATCTTCAGGAGCGCGTCTTCGATCGGTGTGTCGTCGCGAATCGAGTGCACCGGCGTCGCCATGATCTCCGACACCAGTACTTCATCCGCATTACGGTTGTGCGCGACGCACTGAATGGCGATGTCCCGATCGGTGATCAGTCCGACGGCGTGACTGCCGCGGTTCTCCTTCAAGACGACGAGGGTTCCGACGTCGTATTCCGCCATGCGACGGGCCGCTGCGCGGATGCTCTCGCCGGGCGAAGCCGTCGCCATGATGCGACTGCAGATCTGTCCCGCTGACATGGTTGCCTCCTTGGCACGTAACGGCAATGTGACCATGCGGCGGTGAAAGGACCTTGAGAAGCGTGGGAAACTCCCTCCCGAATGGAGATCACGGTCGCCAGTCGCGGAGGATCCGCTCGAGATCGATATTGGGCGCGATCAGGCAAATGTGTCCATGGCCGGTGAGCACGCGGAGGCTCGAGCCGCGGATACGGGCGGCCATGAAGCGCGCCTGCTCCACGGAGGGCACGAGATGATCGCGCTCCGAGGCGAGGAACAAGGTGGGAGCCCGGATCTGATCCAGGCGCTGCCGCACGTCGTACTGCGTGAGGATCCGGAGCCGGTTCCGGTACCCGTGGCGGGTCGTCGCGGCGGTGAGCTCCATGAAGCGGCGCAGCTCGGCTCGGTGCGTGTACTTCGAATGCATGCGGAATGCCGTGAGCCGCCGCACCATGGGCATCGTCTGCCAGGGCAGGGCCCGCAGGGTGAGGATGGCGAGGTGCAGTCGCAGCTGAGGCAGAAACCGGGGAAAGGAGTTGATGACCACGAGGGCCGCCACGAGATCCGGTCGTGCGACGGCCAGGCTCAGCGCCACCGCACCCCCGAACGATTCACCGACTACGATGGCGGGCTGCGCCCGGCCGGCGACGGACGCGATCACGTCGGCCAGGTCGGCGACCAGGACATCCATGCTCGCCGCCTCGTCGCGGAGGCGGTAGGTCGCGGCGCGGTAGCTCCGCGCGAGCAGCGGCACCTGCCGGTAGAACAGGCGGCCCGTCCCGTCCATACCGGGAACGAGCACGAGGGGCGGACCCTCTCCTGCGGTCGAGATGCCCGGCTGGTACCCACCGCTCGTGGACATGCGCATGGATAACTCGGGCGTCGGAGGCGGGGTCCGCAAGGGGTGGCGGATCGCCTGGGCGGTGGCGTCGGGCTTAGTGGTGGAGAGCGTGGTTTTCGGGCTCTCCGCCGTGCCGGGAACCGTCTTGTGGATGTGGCAGTTCCGCCTGAGCGCCCCCTCCGGCTGGGTTCGCATTGCCCTGCTTGCCGCGGGCTTCGTGCCGTGCTACGTCGTGTTCGCGTTCTGCCTGATGGTGCTCTCGGCCTTGAGCATGCGCGTCGTGCGCTGGCGCACGCCGGCGAACGTGGCGATGCGGATCGCCGACGTGCCGGCGCCGCTGCTCGTGTGGGGTCGATATCTCGTGTCCGCGCATGTCGTGCGGCTGTTCGCCGGCACGCTGTTTCGGGCGACGCCCCTGTGGACCTTGTACCACCGCCTGAACGGGGCGCGCCTCGGTCGCCGGGTCTACATCAACAGCCTCGCGGTGATGGACGACAACCTGCTCGAGTTCGCGGACGGAGTAGTGATCGGCGCCGGCGTGCATCTCTCCGGTCACACGGTGGAGGGCGGCGTCGTGAAGACCGGGCCGGTGCGGCTGGGGCGCAACGTGACGATCGGCGTGGGCAGCGTGATCGGCATCGGGGTCCAGGTCGGCGACGACACCGAAGTGGGCGCGCTCAGCGTCGTCCCCAAGCACCGGCGGCTCGAGCCGAATGCAGTGTACGGGGGCGTGCCGGTGCGGCGCCTCGATGCCGAAGCGTCCTGACGCACACGAACGACCTGTTCATCCAGGCTTCACGCCAGTCTCAAGCGCCCGTCGTTAGGGTCGATACGAGCGGCCGCACCAGGCCGGCGGAAAGGCAGGCGCCCCATGATCCGGGTCCGTGACATGATGTCCAGGGAGGTGGTGACGGTGAGCCCCGAGCTCACGCTGCGGGACACCGTCGAACTGCTCGCGACCCAGCACATCAGCGGCGCGCCGGTCGTCGCGGGCCATCGGGTGGTGGGAGTGATCTCGGCGAGCGACGTGCTCGCGTTCGAAACTGCCACTCCCGGGGTGCCGGCGGAGCGCCCGGAGGAGCCCGAGTTTGAGCTCGAAACTCCCACGGAGTGGGAGGAGGGGCTCGAGGCCCCGGCGGCGTTCTTCACGGAGATGTGGACCGATGCCGGCGCCGACGTGGCGGAACGTATTCAGGACGTGGGCACCGCCGAGTGGGACGTGCTGGGTGAGCACACGGTCTCGGAGGCGATGACGCCGAGTGTGTGCGCCGTCGGTGCGGAGGAGGACGTCGCCGATGTCGCGCGCTACATGCTGCGACGCAAGATTCATCGCGCGTTGGTGATGGAGGGCGAGCGGCTCGTGGGGATCCTCACGACGACCGATATCGTCCGCGCCGTCGCGGAGCGCCGAGTGCGGTAGGGCGGCATGAAGGCGCGCGCGGTCGTGAGTGTGGTCGGCGCCGCGATGGCGGCGGGCGTCTTGACCGTGGGAACGGCGGGGCGGCGGCCGGCTAAGGATCCGCGCGCCGCGATCTTCGTGACGCGAGGCTGCGCGGAGTGCCATGCCATCGCGGCTCTCGGCGTGAAGGCGACGAGCGACGTGGGCCCGGATCTCACCTTCGCGTATGCGGACGTTCCGAACCGCTACGGGGTGGGTCTCGGGTGGTTCCTCGAGAACCCGCGAGGGTTGATGGGGTTCGTGCTCGCGGCGCACCTCCACCTGACTCCCGCCGACCGCGACTCGATGTCGCATACGCTCGAGGCGGTGTACAACGAGCGTCTCGCCGACATGGACGAGGACGTGCCTTCGTCCCCTCCAGCGCGGGGCCGGCCTCGCGCCCGGCTGGTACGCTGAGCGTGCATGCCCCGTTCGTAGCCTCGCTGCGCGACGCGGCCCACCCGCTGGTGGGCGCGCCGCACGATTTCGACCCGCTGGTGTCGCTGATCGGCGACGCGCGCTTCGTGCTCATCGGCGAGGCATCACACGGCACGCACGAGTTCTATCGGATCCGCGCGGAGATCACCAAGCGGCTCGTCCGGGAGAAGGGTTTCAGCTCGGTCGCGGTGGAGGCCGACTGGCCCGACGCCTACCGGGTGAACCGCTACGTCCGCGGCGGGGGGCGTGCAGCAGGCGCGGAGGGCGATGCGGACGCGGCAGAGTCGCTGGAGGGGTTCAGGCGCTTCCCGCAGTGGATGTGGCGCAACGCCGACGTCTTGGACTTCGTGGGCTGGCTCCGGAGCCACAATGACGGTCTCCCAGAAGCCGGGCGGGTCGGCTTCTACGGCCTGGACCTCTATAGTCTGCACGCGTCCATCGAGGCGGTCCTCCGCTATCTCCGTGTGGTCGATCCCGACGCGGCCCGACGGGCGCAGCTTCGGTACGCGTGCTTCGAGCAGTTCGGCGCCGACCCGCAGGCATACGGCTACGGCGCCGGGCTCGGACTGGCGCCGTCGTGCGAGGCGGCGGTGGTCGAGCAGCTCGCGGAGCTGCGGCGGTCGGCGGCGGACTATGCGCGTCGCGACGGTCGAGTGGCGGCTGACGATCTCTTCTTCGCGGAGCAGAACGCCCGGCTCGTGAAGAACGCGGAGCACTATTACCGGGCAATGTTCGGGAGCCGGGTCGCGTCGTGGAACCTGCGGGACCGGCACATGTTCGAGACGCTGGACGCGCTGGTGGGCTTCCATGCCGCTCGGGGGCGGCGTGAGAAGGTCGTGGTGTGGGCCCACAACTCGCACCTGGGTGATGCGCGGGCCACCGAGCTGGGTGCGGGTGGCGAGCTCAACGTCGGACAGCTGGTGCGACAGCACTACGGCGGCGACACGCGTTTGGTGGGATTTCTCACGCATGAGGGAACGGTGACCGCGGCTTCGGACTGGGACGAGCCCGCCGAGCGAAAGGTCGTGCGCCCTGCGCTCCCGGGGAGCTACGAGGCGCTGTTTCACGAAACCGGGCTGCCCAACTTTTTGGTGGACCTGACGACGGCCGGGCCGATGGTCACCGGACTCGGGCAGCCTCGTCTGGAGCGGGCGATCGGCGTGATCTACCGCCCCGAGACGGAGCGCGCGAGCCACTACTTCCACGCCGTATTGCCGCGCCAGTTCGACGCGGTCCTGTACTACGGGCGGACGCGCGCCGTCGAGCCGCTGGAGCAGACCGGACTCTGGGAACGGGGCGAGGTGGCGGAGACCTTCCCGACGGCACTCTGATAACGAGGTCCACCATGGCCTGGAAGCCGATCATCGTCGGTGTGGATCACTCCCCGGAGTCGCTGCGCGCGGCGGAGGTCGCAGCGCAGATCGCGCGGGCCGCGCGCGCCCAGCTGGTGCCGGTTCACGCCGTGCCCGTGGTACCTGTCTTCACCGGCCTGGTCGGCATCGAGCCGATGCCGGTGTTCTCGCCGGAGCTCCAGGACGACCTCACGCGCATCTCGCGCGCGCAGCTCGTGCGCGAGCTGCGGCAGCTGCTGCCCGACGCCGCGATGCGGCGGCTCGAGGTGCGGACCGGCCCGGCGCCGTTCGTGCTCGGCGAGGTCGCCCACAGCCGGCGCGCCGAACTGGTGATCCTGGGCGGCAAGCAGCACGGCGCGCTGGCCCGGGGGCTGCGGCGCAGCACAGCGCATTATCTGATCCGGACGCTCGACGTACCCGTGCTGGTCGTGGGAGACTCCACCGCACCGATCGCCAAGGTGCTCGCCGCCGTGGACTTCTCGGCGGCGTCCCTGCCCACGGTCCGCGCCGCGGAGCGATTCGCGAAGCTC
>JAEHDT010000005.1 GCA_016880225.1 Gemmatimonadota bacterium
CCCCCAGCCGAGCCGCCCCGCCGCGACCGCCGCGCCCGCCG
This sequence comes from Gemmatimonadota bacterium, assembly GCA_016880225.1. GTDB lineage: Bacteria > Gemmatimonadota > Gemmatimonadetes > Gemmatimonadales > GWC2-71-9 > AG41. The sequence continues at coordinate 42 of JAEHDT010000005.1, forward strand.
CCGCGCTCGCCACGAACGACGCCCACGTCACCTGCGCCGGAGAGAGGCCGAGCGTGACGTGACAGAGCCGGAGCACCGGCCGGATCCCCCGATCGAGCCCCCGGCCGAGCGCCGGCGCGAAATCATACATGGCGCCGGGACCAGTACAGGGCGACGTTCGCAACGAGCAGCACCGTGAACAGGACTCCCTCCTTCACCCGGTCGGGAATCCCCGTGAGCCAGCCGCGCGTGACGCGCGCGGCGTACGGGTAGAACGGCATTTTCTCGAAGCGGACGCTGTAGTCCATCGCGACGTGGATGGCGAAGAACAGCATCGGCACCACGCTTCCGAGGAACAGGCAAAGCGGCACGATCCAGAGCAGCGCCACCGGCTCCTGCAGCGAGGACCGCCAGTAGTAGCCCCGTTTGTCCCGCAGCCCGACGGCCCGCAAGTAGAACGGCGCCTTGACGGCGTGGTCGACGTCCACGCCCATGCCGAACGCGTACGCGAGCACCGTCTCCCGGCCCTCAAGACCCATCGCCTGGACGCCCAGCGTCGTGGCGAGGAAGTGCGTGACGATCGTCACGGGGCGGCGGCGCGCTCCGGCGCGCGCCGTCCCGAGAGCCACACCAGGGCGAGCCCGCCCCCGATCCAGCTCAAATCCCGCAGGCGGCTCACGATCGCCGTGTACACGCCCAGCGCGGGGTCGAGCCCGAGCAGCTGGAACATGAAGTACAGGGAGCCCTCTTTAGTGCCGACTTCGAACGGCACCACGAAGACGATGTTCTGCACGAGCGACGTGAGGCCGCCGATGACATAGGCCTGGAAGAACGTGATGTTCAGGCCGACGCCCAGCGCGATGAGCACGTACTCGAACATGAAGATCGATCGGCTCACGTATTCGAGGGCCAGCGCCTGGAAGAACCGGCTGCGCCGCCGGTGATAGAAGTCGGTGATCTGTTCGTCCATCTGCACCAGGACGGCGCGCCTCGGCTCGAGCCGGCGCGCCAGGCGGTCGACGAGCGGGATGCGGTGCAGCAGATCGAGAGCCCGCTCGAGCCCGCCGCGCCGGTGCGCCATCACGAGCAGCGCCACCAGGCCCGTCAGCGCCGCGAACGCGAGCGCGAGCGTCACGAGGATCGCCGGGTGCGGCGGGAGCAGCACGGCGCCCAGGATGATCGCGGTGAGGTAGCTGAGCACCATCCCGAAGGTGTGGAGCATCTGATAGATCACGACCGACCCGGCTGCCCGCCGCACGCCCAACCACGGGGCGACGGCCGCGATCTTGAACGGCTCGCCGCCCACGTTCACCATGGGCGTCATGAAGTTGAGCGAGAAGCCGGCGACGATGATCGCGTACGTCCGCCAGAACGGGGGGTGGCTCGGGTCGTCGGCCATCGTGAGCCACCAGGCCCAGGCGTTGCACAGGTACACCACGCCGTAGAGCAGGAAGATCGGCACGAACAGCCAGCCGGTCCGGACGGCGTCGGCGAACAGCCGCCCCACCCCGATGCGCGCCACGAGGTAGCCGAACGCAGCAGCGCCGAGGGTGAACAGCAGCAGCTGCAGCCGGCGGCTCACGGGCCGTCCCCGATGGCGACGGTGGCGCCGATGCGCGCCGCCGCGTACGCGTGTTCGATGACGCTCGCCACACGGGCGATGTCCTCGAGGAACGGCCCCGCGACCGGGCCGGGCTCGCCCCGGTCGAGCGCCGCCACGAACTCCTCGAACAGGCCGGCGAACCAGCGGTGATACGCGGTCTTCTCGAGCTCGGCCGAGACGTCGTGCCGCTCGATGCCGCCCGCCCGCTCGAGGAGCAGATCTCCCCCCACCCAGTCGATACTGCCCTCGTTCCCCACGAAGCGGACGCGATTTTCGCGCGTCCGCGCCGCCCACGTGAAGAACATCGTCGCCAGGCGGCCCGGATACGCGAACCGCAACGACGCCGTGTCCTCCACGTCGTACGCCGCGTGGCGCAGCCGCCCGGTCCAGGCGCTGACGCTCGAGGGCGGACCCGCGATGTCGAGCAGCTGGTACACGACATGGGTGCCGTGATCGAGCAGCACACCACCGCGACCGCCGGCGCTGGTGCCGCGCCACGGCGTGCCCGCGCCCCCGCGACCGGGATCCGCAGACGGCCGGTACACCGCGAGCTCCGCCAGATGCCACCGCCCGATGGCGCCCTCCGCCAGCCACTGCTTGATCCGCTGCCACACGGGGTTGTAGCGGTACTGGTGGCAGGGCAGTACGATACGCCCGCTCGCGCGTGCCGCCGCGCCGATGCGGTCGGCCTCGGCGCGACTCGTCGCCACCGGCTTCTCGCAGATGACGTGATAGCCCTGCTCGAGCCCCCACAGGGTGAGCTCGAGATGGGAGGCCGTCGGTGTGCAGATGTCGATGAAGTCCAGGGGCCCCAAGTCGCGCAACTGCTCCTTGTGGAGCAGCAGCGGGAGCGAATCCACGGGCGCCAGCCCCGGGGCGCTGTCCACCAGCGCGACGATATCGACCCGGCTCTTCAAACCCGCCGCTTCGCGTAACGCGGGGAGATGCGACTGCCGCGCGATGCCGCCCGCCCCGATGACGGCGCCGCGGTATCGCCTAGGTGACGCGCGCGTAGGCATTGCGCTCCGCGTCGAGCAGGCCGCTCAGCGCCGTGGCGTGCCACTCGTGAATCCAGAGCAGCACCAGCAGCAACGCGCTCATCCACACCGCCTCCACCCACAGGAACGCCGAGACGTGCGCGGCGACGGCCGCTCCGATCAGGAGCACGAAGCGAATGTTCTGCCCGAGCCAGGCACACAGCGGCAGCACGCTCTCCTGCCGGGCGCGATACTCGGCGCGGAACGCGTCCGACACGCCGCGGTGGCGCAACAGCCGGATCAGCTTGACCGAGCGGGGGAACAGCTGCGACTGCCGCAGCACGTAGTCGCGGTACACCCGCGCCCCGAACCGCCCGACCAGGGATCCCGACGGGGGCACCTCGAGGTCCTCGGGCAGGTCGAGCTCGCCCTTGCTCCCGACGCCGATGGCGAGGAACGCGTTCCGCACGAAGTCCACCGCGGCGCTCTGGTACGTGTGCGCCAGCCCCGCCGCGGCGCCGAGCAGAAACGCGCCGGGCCACCAGAACCCCGCGTGAATCAGCCGGTAGATCAGATGGAAGTACAGGTTGATGAACCGGATGCTGTCGCTCGCGCCGTCGAGAGCGCGCCCCAGGCGCGTGGAGGTGCCCCGCAGCCGCGCCAGCTGTCCGTCCGCCGAGTCGAAGATATCGGAAACGATGAAGAGCCCGAACCCGATCACGTTCGTCCACGGGTCCCGGTACGCGAACAGGTGACCCGCGACGAGCCCGATCACGAGCGACCACAGTGTCACCTGGTCGGGCGAGATGCCGGTCGGCTGTAACGCCCGTGCGATCCGGATGCCAACGGGTCGGAAGAAGTGGAGATCTGCCCACTCCTCGACAACGCGGCCCTTATCCGATAAGTCGTTCGGCGGCTTCACCGAGCACGTCCTTCATGGTGGCGAGGGCATCCATCGCCTGGTCCTCCTCGATGACGAGTGGAGGGTTGATGCGCACCTCTGGGTTGTAGATCATCGCGAGCACGCCCCGCGACAGCAGCGTGTCGAATATCCAGCGCGCGGTCTTCTTGTCGAGCAGGCGCCGCGTTCCCGGCACGACGAGATCCATGCCGAGCATGAGCCCGCGCCCCCGCACGTCGGAGACGATGGGCAGCTCCCGCTCCCAGTGCTTCATCTCCGCCAGCATCTGGCCGCCCAGCCGGCGCGCACGCTCCACCAGCCCCTCCTCGACGATCGTCTCGATGGTGACGCGCGCCGCGGCCGCCGCGAGCGGGTTGCCGCCGTAGGAGGAAGAGCTGCCGCTGGGATTGGCCCAGGGTTTCGAGAAGGCGACTTGCTCGCGGGCGATCACGCCGCTCATCGGGAAGCCGCCCCCGAAGCCCTTCCCTACCGTGAGGATGTCCGGCAGCACGCCCTCGTGCTCGATGGCGAACATCTTTCCGGTGCGCCCGAAGCCGGTGATCATCTCGTCGCAGATCAGCAGCGCTCCGAGCTCGTCCGCCAGCTCCCGCAGCAGCTTCAGGTAGCCGGGCGGCGGCACCACGTTGCCCGCGGTCCCCTGAATCGGCTCGACGATGATGGCCGCCACGTCCTTCGCGGTCTCGAGCTCGATCTTCTTGCGGAGAAACTCTACGCAGTGCCACTCGCAGGACGGGAACGTCTTGTCGAAGGCGCAGCGCGCGCACG
>JAEHDT010000243.1 GCA_016880225.1 Gemmatimonadota bacterium
GCCGACGATCGCGAACAGGTACGACTTCGGATTGCGGTTGATCGTCCCCATCGACACCGCCAGTGTCGCCGCGCGGCGCCGCGCGGTCGCGGCCCGCGTGGGCCGGGGCGTGGTGCTCGTTCCCGCGGCCCACGAGCGCGAGCTCGAGCGCGACTACGTCCAGGACAACGACTTCCGCCAGAACAACGCCTTCTTCTACCTCACGGAGCTCGAGGCCCAGGACGCCTGGCTGATGCTCGTGGCGGGAGGCGATGCCGTGGAGACCGTGCTGTTCCTGCCGCCGCGCGACCCGTCGCGCGAGCGCTGGACCGGCGTGCGGCTCGGCCCGGACAGCCTCGCGGCCCACCTCACCGGCATCGGCCGCGTCTCCTCGACCGACTCGCTCGACCGCGTGCTGCGCGCCGCGCTGCAGCACGGCGCGGGCCCCCTCTACCTGCCGCTCGATCAAACGACGCGCGACGAGCCGCGCCTGAAGGACCTCGCCTTCGCCGGAGGCGACGTGCGGAACCTCCGCCCCATCCTGGACTCAATGCGACTCGTCAAGGATGCCGACGAGATCGCCCGCCTGCGGAAGGCCATCGATATCTCGGCCGCGGGGCACATCGCCGCCATGCAGGCGGCGCGGCCGGGCATGTGGGAATACGAGATCGAGGCGGCGCTCGAAGCCGGGTTCCGCAGGAACGGCGCCGACCGCGTCGGGTACCCGTCGATCGTGGGCAGCGGGCCCAACGGCACCACGCTGCACTACGACGTCAACCGGCGGCAGACCAGGGACGGCGACCTCGTGGTGGTGGACGCGGGTGCGGAGTGGGGGCAGTACACCGCCGACGTGACACGCACGTTCCCCGTGAACGGAAAGTTCACCCCCCGCCAGAAGGCGATCTACGACCTGGTGCTGGCGTCCCAGCAGGCGGCGTTCGACTCCACCCGGCCGGGCACGACCGTCGGGCAGCTCGACGGGGTCGCGCGCGAGTACATGCGGGCGCATTCGGGCACGCTGTGCGGCGGCGCGACCTGCGACGCCTACTTCATTCACGGGTTGTCGCACTGGCTCGGCATGGACGTCCACGACGTGGGCGACTACCGCACGCCGCTCAAGCCGGGGATGGTGCTGACGATCGAGCCGGGCATCTACCTGCCCCGGGAGGCGCTGGGGGTGCGGATCGAGGACGACGTGCTGGTGACGGCGACGGGTGCGGAGTGGCTGTCCGCCAAGGCGCCGAAGACCACGGCTGAGATCGAGCGCCTGATGGGGCGGCGCTAGGTCTCGTCCTTCTCGCCCTTGATGTCGTCGAGGAGCTGCTTGGCTTCCTTCTTGTACTCGTGGTCCAGCACGTCGGCGAGCGGCAGCGTCTCCAGCGCCGTGAACTGCTCACGCGCCTTGGAGTACTTGCCGACGTCGACGTACACCTCGCCGAGCTCGAGGCGATGGTAGATGTTGTCCGGCTTGAGCGCGACCGCCCGCTCGAGGTACTTCTGGGCGTCGTCCCAGTTGCCCTTGTCGAGAAAGCCGCCGCCGAACAGCGTCTTCGCGAAGAACTTCTGGAAGCCCGACAGCCGTTTCACCTCAGCATGCCAGGCACCGATCACGTGATACGCGCCGTCGTGGGTCGAGTCCAGCTCGATCGCCTTCATCGCCTCATCGTAGATGATCTTGGCGAAGCGCACCCGCTCCTTGCCGCCGCGGGTGCGCGACAGCCGCCCCAGCGCCTGCGCGATCGTGAAGTGCGCGTCCGCGCCGTTCGGATTCACGCGCGCGGCCGCCTCGCCGTAGTCCCGCGCCGCGTCGTACAGGCTGTCGCGCTGGTGCTTGGCAGCGTCGTCCTTGCCCTCGATCTGCTTCGCGATGTCCACCGTCTCGCGCCCCGCCTTCCACAACGCCGCGTAGTTGGTGGAGTCGAGCGCGAGCGCCGCGCGATAGTGCCCGAGCGCCTGTTGCGGCGCGAGCGCGGCGTGCGCGCTGTCGCCCAGCGCGATGTGCTCGGCCACGGTCGGCGCCTGCGCGGCCAGCCGGCCGGAGACGGCGAGAATCACGGGCAGCAGGGACGCGGCGCGCATCGAGGACTCCGGAAGGGAGAGGATCGCTAATGTTGATCGTGCCGCTCATCGAACGCAAGCGCGATGGAGGCGCGCTCACGCCCGAGGAGTGGTCGGCGCTGGTCGCGGCGTACACGGCGGGGCGGGTCCCCGATTACCAGATGTCGGCCCTGCTGATGGCGGTGCTGCTGCGCGGCCTGGAGCGCCAGGAGCTCGCCGCCCTCACGGACGCAATGCTCGCGTCGGGCCAGCGGCTGGTCTTCGATTCGTGGCCCACGCCGCGCGTCGACAAGCACTCGACCGGCGGCGTGGGCGACAAGGTGTCGCTGGTGCTCGCGCCGCTGGTGGCGGCGTGCGGCGTCGCGGTCCCCATGATGTCGGGGCGCGGGCTGGGCCACACCGGCGGCACGCTCGACAAGCTTGAGGCGATCCCCGGCTTCCGCACCGGGCTGTCGCTCGCGGAGGCCAAGGCGCAGGTGACCAAGCTGGGATGCGCGCTGATCGGGCAGACGCCGGAGATCGCGCCTGCCGACCGCCGGCTGTACGCGCTGCGCGACGTCACGGGCACCGTCGAGGCGATCCCGTTGATCGCGGCGAGCATCATGTCGAAGAAGCTCGCGGAAGGTCTGAACGCCCTGGTGCTCGACGTGAAGCGCGGCAGCGGCGCGTTCCTCCCCAAGCTCGAGCAGAGCCTCGAGCTCGCCCGCACGATGATCGCCCTGGGCGAGGACCGCGGCTGTCCCACCGTGGCGCTGCTCACCGCCATGGACCGCCCGCTGGGCCGGGCCTGCGGTAACGCGCTCGAGACCGAGGAGGCGATCCTCGCGCTGCGCGGCGAAGGACCCGCGGACCTGATGGAGGTCACCTACGCGCTCGGCGTCGAGATGCTGCTCGCGGCCGGCGTCGACAAGACCTCGAAGAAAGCGCGCCAGCGTCTCGAGAACGCCCTCGGCTCAGGGCTCGCCGCCGAGAAGTTCGAGCAGGTGATCGAAGCGCAGGGCGGCAACCCCAAGGTGGTGGAGGACGCGTCGGTGCTGCCGCAGGCGCAGGAAGTGGAGGTGTACAACGCCCCGGCCAGCGGTGTGGTGCTGCGGGTGGAGCCGAAGACCATCGGCCGGGCGGTCGTGGCGATGGGCGGCGGGCGTCTCAAGGTGGACGACCCGGTGGACCCCACGGTCGGATTCGTGATCACGGCCAAGCCGGGCGACAAGGTGCTGGCGGGCGAGCCGATCGCATCGGTGTTCGCGAAGGACCCGGCGGGGATCAAGCTCGCGTTCGAGGCCCTGGGGCGGGGCATCGCGATCGGCGACCGGCTCGCCGAAAAGCCGCTGCCGCTGATCTCACATCGGGTGAC
>JAEHDT010000244.1 GCA_016880225.1 Gemmatimonadota bacterium
CCCGACGTATTTGCGATGTCAACCCGAACTGCTCGTCCTTCGGAAAGGACGCCGTGGCTCGGTACAGCGCGATCGCTAGTTGGTGCGAGGCCTTCCAGGCCGTGAACCGCTCGTAGGGCATCATGGCCCGAGCTTAACCCGAGACATCATCGGGTGTTAACCGGGTTCTTCCCGATGGTGTCATTCGAACGCAGTCTTTACCCGTCCGCCGGTCCGCCCGGCCGCCTGTCCGCCCTAATTCCCCCGCAGCCTCTCGGCTTCGGCCACTCTCTGCAGCGCGATCGCGTACGCCGCCGTCCTGAACGTGACACCCTTCTGCTTCGCCAGGTCCCGGACCCCTGCGTACGCCTTGGTGATGGTCGCGTGCAGCTCGCGGTTCACCTGCTCGTGCGTCCAGCGGTACTGCTGGAGGTTCTGGGCCCACTCGTAGTAGCTCACCGTCACGCCGCCCGCGTTCGCGAGGAAGTCGGGGATCACGGGAATGCCGCGCTCCTCGAGGATCAGGTCCGCGGTCGGCGTGGTCGGCTCGTTCGCGCCTTCCACCACCACCTTGCAGTCGATGGTGCGCGCGTTCGCCTCTCTCGTGATGACGCCGCCGAGCGCCGCGGGGACGAGCCAGTCGCAGGGAATCGTCCACAGCCGCTCGTTGTCGATGGGCGAGCCGTCCTTCCACTCGGAGACGCGCCTGCCCGCCGCGGCGTGGGCGAGCAGGCCCGGGACATCGAGCCCGCCTTCGTTCACAACGCCGCCAGTGACGTCCGCCACCGCGATGACCTTGGCGCCCGCCTCGGTGTGGAGCAGGCGCGCCAGGTGGCCACCTACGTTGCCGAACCCCTGGATCACCACCCGGCTGCCCTTGAGCGGAATCCCGAAGTCGCGCGCGTACTCCATCATCACGTACATGACGCCCCGCCCGGTCGCCTCCTCGCGTCCCAGCGAGCCCCCGAGCGACACCGGCTTGCCGGTCACCGCGGCCGGCGTGTAGCCGTGGCGGCTCGAGTACTCGTCGAGGATCCACGCCATGACCTGCGCGTTGGTGGCCACGTCGGGGGCCGGAACGTCGCGGTAGGGACCGAGCACGATGGAGATGCGCTGGGTGAAGCGGCGGGTGAGTCGTTCCAGCTCGAGCTTCGAGAGCTGCTTCGGGTCCAGCGCCACACCCCCCTTCGCTCCGCCGAACGGGATGTCCATCAGCGCCGTCTTCCACGTCATGATGGTCGCGAGGCCGAGGATCTCGTCGTGATCGGCGTCGGGATGGTAGCGGATGCCGCCCTTGCAGGGACCGCGCGCGCCGTTGTGCTGGATGCGGTAGCCGGTGAACACCTCGATCCGGCCGTCGTCCATGCGCACCGGCACCTCGACCTGCACTTCCCGGAACGGGCGCATCAAGATGCGCCGCATGTAGGCGTCGAGGTTGATCAAATTGGCGGCGCGCTCGAACTGGCTGTCGACGATCGACTTCCCCGTCATGGTGCGCGAGGATCGGCCGGTGGCGGTCAACGGACCTCCGTTGGAATCAGGTCGTCTTGAGGCGGCGGCCGGCCAGCCTACCGGCCGGGTGCTGGGCTTCGGACACGGCGTGGGCGACGTTCACCTTCCGATGGCGCCGTCCCCCTGCATCGGCCAGCACGCCGATCACGTCGGCTCCCCCCTCAGGCGCGCCGGGGTCGGCCACGTGCTCCAGCACGAAGACCAGTCCCGTGGCGTGGTCGGCGACGGCGGCGGTGACGGTGGACCAACCGGCGTCCGCCGGCTGGGGCCGCTGTGCGACCACCAGGGGACAGGTGACCGGATCGAAGCCGGTGCGTGTGACGAGCGGGGCGCCCAGCGCGTCCGCCAGCGTGTGCCACACGGGGAGCGCCGGCCCCAGAGCGACGATCTGGCCGAACCGCCATCCCGAGTCGCGCGTCAGGTCGAGGAAGGCCGCCGTGAGCGTCTCATCGTCGGGGGCGTCCGTCGCCTCGCCCGAGGCGAGGACCACCGTGCCGGTCTCGGCGAACCAGCGCTCGGCGGGCGTGAGCTCGTCGGGCCGGCGGGGCGCGTAGAACGCGTAGCGTCGGGTGGCCAAGATCTCGCGCTCCGCCGCCGCGCGCTGCTCGGCGTGCTCGGCCGCCTGGGCGGCCCCTTCGTACGACACCTCGGCCGCCTGATAACGGCCCGCATCGCGCAGGATCCTGCCACGCAGCGCAAGCGTCTCGGTGTGCGGGTCGAGCGCGAACGCCCGGTCGAGCGCGAGCAGCGCGCGGCTCCGGTCGCCCAGCCGGTAGGCGGCGTAGCCGAGCTCGTGCCACACGAGACCGAGGTCGGGGTCGAGGTCGAGCGCCTGCTCCAGCGTGCGCAGCGCCTCCCGATACCGCTCCAGCTCGACGAGGGCGGCTCCCTTGAGGGCCAGCGAGAACGCCGAGTCGCCGAATTGGGCCCGCGCCCCCTCGGCGAGCCGCAGCGCATCGTCGCGCCGCCCCTGGGCGCGCAGCAGCTCGAAACACTCGGCCCAGCCGGGTTTCAGGTCGGGTTGCTCGGCGAGCAGATCGCGGTAGGCCTTCTCCGCGTCGGCGATCCGTCCTTCGCGGACGAGGTAGCGGGCGCGGGCCATCGCCCGCTCGCTCGGCGCGTCCGGGAACAACTCGTACGACGCGGTCGTCCGCATGGCGTGCGAATATACGGCGAGAAGGCTGGACGGCTAGACGTCTAGCCGTCTAGACGTCTGGCCGTCTGGACGTCTGGCCGTCTGGACGTCTAGATTTTCCGCGCCATGAACACACTCGACACGACGCGACTGTTGCGTGAGCTCAGCGATTTTCTGCGCATTCCGTCGGTGTCGACGAATGCGTCGCACAACGCCGATTGCCGGGCGGCGGCGGAGTGGGTCGCGGGCGAGCTGCGCCGGCTCGGATGCCGCGAGGTGGCGTTCCTCGCGAGCGGCACCCATCCCGTGGTCTGGGGTGTCGGGCCCGACGTGCCCGGCGCGCCGACGCTGCTCCTGTACGGGCACTACGACGTGCAGCCGCCCGAGCCGCTCGAGGAGTGGACCACGCCGCCGTTCGAGCCGTCGGTGCGCGACGGCCGACTGTTCGCCCGCGGCGCTGCGGACGACAAGGGCCAGGTGTTCTGCCTCCTGAAAGCGATCGAAGCGAGCGGCCGGCCGCCCGTCAACTTCCGGTTTCTCATCGAGGGCGAGGAGGAGTACGGGAGCCGGGTGTTGTTCGAGCTCTTGCAGCGCGAGCCCGAGCGCACGCGGGCCGACGTGGTCCTCATTGCCGACATGGCCTACGTCGCGCCCCGCTGGCCCGCCGTCTACACTACGCTCCGCGGCATCTGCTACGCCGAGATCTCGGTCCGGACGGCCAAGTCCGACCTCCACTCCGGCGAGTTCGGCGGGGCGGCGCCCAACGCCCACGAAGAGCTGCTGCGCCTGCTCGGCCGCCTCAAGACGCCTGACGGCAAGGTGCACGTGCCCGGTCTGTACGCGGCGGTGAAGCGTCCCTCCAAGCGCGAGCTCGCCACCTGGAAGCGCCTGCCCTTCAAGGAA
>JAEHDT010000031.1 GCA_016880225.1 Gemmatimonadota bacterium
CACCCGGGTTGCGCTGCCGGATGCGGTCCGCTTCGCCCGACCGCGCCAGCTGGCGGGCGAGCGCTTCGCGGAACTCTCCCGTCACCGGGGCGGCCCGCTCCGTGACGCTCAGGGCGCGCAGCAGGTCGGCGAGTCGCTGGCGGTAACGCCGCAGGCTCGCCACGCGATTCGAGAACAGGGTCCGGCGCGTGACCTCATTCGTGACGAACGGGTTGCCGTCCCGGTCGCCCCCGATCCAGGATCCGAACTGGAAGAACGGCCCGACTTCGACCCCGGCCTCCGGGTACGCCTGGCGCAGCGCGCGCTCGAGCTTTTCCACCAGCTCGGGGACGGCGTCGAACAGGTTCTCGTTGACGAAATACAGGCCCCAGGCGAGCTCCTGCTCGACGGTGGGCTTTTCGAGCCGTAGCTCGCCCGTGAGCCACAGGAGCTCGATCTCGGTGCGCAGGTTCTCGACCAGCGCGGCGCGCTCGCGGGGCGTCCAGCGCGGCGCCTCGAGGTCCACGAGCCGGCGGTAGATGCGGCGATGCTTCTCGAGCACCGTGACCCGCTTCGCCTCCGTGGGGTGCGCGGTGATCACCGGGCGCACCCGCAGGCCCGCCACCACCGATCGTACCTCCTCGGTCGCGATGCCGCTCTTGGCAGCCGTGGAGACGACCTGCGCGAACGTGCCACGCAGCTGGTCGTAGCCACGCTCGACTTCGCTCTGGCGCCGCTGCCGCATCGCGGCGTTCTGCTCGGCGAGGGAGAGCAGCTGGAACCACATGCCCTGCGCCTGGATGGCCCTGGCCACGAGGTCGGGGGGCGTCGTGGGATCGACCGGTTCGCCCTTCAGCGCCGGCTCGATCTCAGGATGATGGGAGCGGACGACGTCGAGAAAGCAGGCGTGGAGCAGGCCCGCCGTGCGCCTCAAATATTCGGCGGTATCGACCAGAGTGAAGGCGTCGTCGCTCACGCCACCCGGTCGCGCGGCGGCGCGCCCACGAAGAAGGCCCTGAGGTTGTCGAGGGCGCGGAGACCCATCGCGACGCGGGTCTCCTCGGTGGCGCTGCCGAGGTGCGGCAGCAGCACGACGTTTTCCATTGCGAGCAGGTCGGGCGTGACCGCCGGCTCGCGCTCGAACACGTCGAGACCCGCCCCCGCGATGGTCCCCTGCGTGAGGGCAGCGGCGAGCGCCGTCTCGTCCACGATGTCGCCCCGGGCGTTGTTGATCAGGAAGGCGCCGCGCTTCATCAGCGCGAGCCGCCGCGCGTCGATCAGGTGGCGCGTCTCGGGCGTGGCGGGCGAGTGCAGGGACACGAAATCCGCTTCGCGCAATACATCATCCACGCTGCTTCTCGGCTCCGCACCCAGCTCCGCCACCACCGCGGCGGGCGGTGGGTAGGGATCGTGAAAGATCACGCGCATGCCGAAGCCGTGGCGCGCGCGGTGCGCCACGGCCCGACCGATTCGCCCCAGGCCCACCAGGCCGAGCGTTTTGCCGCTGACCCGCGTGCCGAGCATGTGGGTCGGGCGCCAGCCGGTCCAGGCCCCCGAGCGGACGTGGCGCTCCCCTTCTCCGCCCCGGCGGGCTACCATGAGCATGAGCATGATCGCGTCGTCCGCCGTGTCGTCGGTGAGGACGTCGGGCGTGTTGGTCACCACGACACCGCGCCCCTTCGCGGCGGCGGCGTCGATGTGGTTGAATCCGACGCCGTAGTTGGCGATGACCCGGACCCGCAGCGGCTCGACGGCGAGCACCTGGGCCGTGAGGCGGTCGGTCACCGTGGGCAGCAGCCCGTCCGCGGTGCGCAGGGCGTTCTCGAGCTCGGACTTGCTGAAGGGGTGGTCGTCGGCGTTCAAACGCGCGTCGAACTCCCGCGCCAGCCCCTCTTCCACCGCCGCGGGGAGCCGGCGGGTGACCACCACCACGCGGCGGTCCGGCCGCGCCGCGCTCACCGCTGGACCATCACCGGCCGTGCGGACGGCTGCGCGAGCACCTGCGCCATGGTGGACCCGAGCTCGGCGGGGCTGGGCGCCACGATCAAACCCGCCGAGCGCATGATCTCCGCCTTCTCCGCGGCAGTGTCGCCGAACGCCCGGATGATCGCGCCGGCATGGCCCATACGGCGGCCCTTGGGAGCGGTGAGCCCCGCGACGTACCCGACCACCGGTTTCGTCATCTGCTCCTTCACGAACGTCGCCGCGTCCGCTTCCTGGGGCCCTCCGATCTCGCCGATCATCAGGACGGCCGTGGTGTCCGGGTCCTGCTCGAACAACGCCAGGATGTCCACGAACGAGCTGCCGTTGATCGGATCGCCGCCGATGCCGACGCTGGTCGTGATGCCGACGCCCAGCGCCTGCATCTGCGCCGCGGCCTCGTAGCCGAGGGTTCCCGACCGCGTGACGACGCCCACCGGTCCGCGGGCATAGATGTGCCCCGGCATGATCCCCATCATCGCCCGCCCGGCGCTGATCACCCCCGCGCAGTTGGGCCCGATGAGCGTGGTGCGGCGCTCCTTCGCGTAGCGCCAGAGGTACCGTTTGACGCGGATCATATCCTGGGCGGGCACGCCGTCGGTGATCGTGACGACCAGGCGGATGCCCGCGTCGGCAGCCTCCATAATCGCGTCGGCGCAGAACGGCGCGGGGACGAGGATCAGGCTCGCCACCGCGCCGGTGTTGGCCACGGCCTCCTTGACGGTGTTGAAGACCGGCCGGCCCAAATGCTCGGTCCCCCCCTTGCCGGGGGTGACGCCGCCCACGACGTTGGTGCCGTAGGCGATCATCTCCTTGGCGTGGAACGTGCCCTTGTCGCCGGTGAAGCCCTGGACGATGACGCGGGTTTTCTCGTCGAGCAGGATGCTCATGCGGCCCCCACCCGAGCCTCGTCGCGCGCGGCCACGACGCGCCGGGCGGCCTCCGCCAGCGTGTCCGCGGTGAGGATGTGCAGGCCGCTCTCCTTGAGGATGCGCCGCCCCTCGTCCACGTTCGTACCGGCCAGGCGCACCACCAGCGGCACGGGGACCCGCACTTGCCGCACCGCCTGAACCACGCCCTGCGCCACCCAGTCACAGCGGTTGATCCCAGCGAACACGTTGACGAGGATCGCCCGGACGTTCTTGTCGGTGAGGACCAGGCGGAACGCGGCGGCGACGCGATCGGGGCTCGCCCCGCCGCCGATGTCGAGGAAGTTCGCGGGCTCGCCGCCGGCGTGCTTGATCATGTCCATGGTCGCCATGGCGAGCCCGGCGCCGTTGATGATGCAGCCGATGTCCCCCTCCAGCGCCACGTAGTTGAGCCCGTGCTCGGCGGCCTCCGCCTCGCGCGGGTCTTCCTGCGCGTAGTCTCGCAGCTCGGCGACGTTGGGCCTCCGGAACATCGCGTTGTCGTCGAAGCTCATCTTCACGTCGAGCGCGAGGACCTGCCCGTCCGTGGTGACGACCAGCGGGTTGATCTCGACCATCGTGGCGTCGAGCTCGCGGAAGGCGCGATAGGCGCCGAGGATGGCGGTCACCGCCTGGTTCACCTGGGCGGGCGCGAGCCCGAGGCCGAACGCCAACTCCCGAGCCTGGAACGCCTGCATGCCGACGGCGGGCTCCACTTCTTCCCGCAGAATCGCGGCGGGCTCGCGCTGCGCGATCTCCTCGATCTCCATTCCCCCGTGCGGGTGCGCCACCACCACGGTGCGCTCGCGCTTGCGGTCCAGCACCAGGCCCACGTACAGCTCCCGCGTGACCGGCAACGCTTGTTCGATCAGCAGCCGATGCACCGGGAGGCCTTCGGCGCCGGTCTGCGCGGTGACGAGCGTCTTGCCGAGCAAGTCCTTCGCCGCCTGCCGCACGTCGGCATCGGTCGGGCACAGTCTGATACCGCCGGCCTTGCCGCGGGCGCCCGAGTGAATCTGCGCCTTCACGACCCAGCGGGCACCGCCGATTTCGGTCGCCCGGTACACCGCCTGTTCCGCGCTGTACGCGACGCCGCCCTTTGGCACGGGGACGCCGAACCCGGCCAGCAGCTCCTTCGCCTGGTACTCGTGAATGTCCACGTCAGGCTCGCGAGGCGGCCAGAGGTGGAGGCGCGCCGCCACGGGCGCGGGCGCCGATGGCGGACGCGATCTGCACGATGTTCTGCGCCATGCGCGCGGAGGCGGCGTCGATCATGCGTCCATCGAGCTGGGCCGCCCCGCGCCCGGCCCGCGCCGCCTCGTCGAGCGCCAGCAGGATGCGGCGCGCCCGCTCCACCTCCGCCGGAGGCGGCGTGAACACGTCGTTGGCGAGCGGCACCTGCGACGGGTGGATGGCCCACTTGCCCTCGTAGCCGAGGGCGGCGGCCCGACGCGCGGCGGCGAGATAGCCATCGGGATCCTTGAAGTCGCCGTACGGGCCGTCGATCGCCCGCAACCCGTAGGCGCGGCATGCCGTCACCATGCGTGCCAGCGCCGCGTGCCACTGGTCCCCGGGGTAATCGGGGTTCAAGCCCCCGATGCTGACGGTACGCGCCCGCAGGCTCGCCGCGAGGTCGGCGACGCCGAAGTGCATCGCCTCGAGCCGCCGGCTCGCCTGCGCGATCGCTTCGACGTTCGCCATGCCCAGCGCCGTTTCGATCAGCACTTCGATCCCGATGCGGTGCGGAATGCGGCGCGCCGCCTCGATCTGCGTGAGCAGGGCGTCCACCAGGTACACGTCCGCGGGAACGCCGGCCTTCGGGAGCAGCACTACGTCCAGCTTGTGCCCGGCCTGCTCGACCACGTCGACCACGTCCCGGTACATGTAGTGCGTGTCGATGCCGTTGACCCGCACGGCCACCGTCTTGCCGCGACCCTTCCAGTCGTGCTCGAGCAACCCGGCGACGACGTTCTTTCTGGCCTGCTCCTTGTCGGCGGGTGCGACGGCGTCCTCGAGGTCGAGGAAGACGCAGTCGGCCTCGCCGTCGAGCGCTTTCTGGAACAACTGCGGTTGCGAGCCCGGAACGGCGAGCTCGCTCCGCTGCAGACGGGGATGCGCCGGCTCGTGGCGAGTGAGGCTCATGCCCTCACGGCGGCCCGGGGCGCCGGTTTGCCGCCGGATGGCTGCTGCGCGTCGGGCGACTGCGCCGCGGCCGGCCGGCTCGCGAGCGGCGCCGCGGTGCCGCGGTAGTACTCGGCGGCGGCCGCGACGCCGGCCCCGGGCGTCACGGAGATCCCGACGTCCCGCATCGCCATTTCCGCGCCCGCGATGGCGCCCAGCAGCATGAGCTCGTTGAGATCTCCCAGGTGCCCGATCCGGAACAGCTTGCCCGCCATGCGGGCGAGGCCGGCGCCGAGCGCCAGACTGTAGCGGCGGAACGCGACGTCGATCACGTCGGCCCCGTTCGCGCCCTCGGGAACCATGACCGCACTCACCGTGTCGGAGTACCACCTGGGCGCGCGGGCGCACAGCTTGAGTCCCCAGGCCCGCACGGCGGCGCGCACGCCCTCTGCCAGGCGGTGATGGCGCGCGAACACGTTCTCGAGGCCTTCCTCGAGCAGCATGGCGAGCGACTCGCGCAGGCCGTACAGCATCGGGATCGACGGCGTGTACGGGAAGTAGCCGCTCGCGTTCGCCTTGATCATGTCCCCGAAGTCGAAGAACACGCGCGCGCACTTGGCGCGCTCGCGGGCCGCGAGGGCGTTGGGGCTGGCGCACACGATGCCGAGGCCGGCGGGCAGCATGAGCCCCTTTTGCGATCCGGTGACCGCCAGGTCGACCCTCCAGTCGTCCATGCGGAAGTCGATCGATCCGATCGAGC